>JAIQFV010000044.1 GCA_020073085.1 Terriglobia bacterium
GGGGGACCGGCACCCCACCCTCGCACCGCCCCGCAAAGAGCGCGGGACGGAGCTTCAGGTGGGGCTACAATCTGACAGCCCTTCGGGCCTAAAGGGGGGGGACCGGCACCCCACCCTCGCCCCGCCCCGCAAAGAGCGCGGGACAGAGCTTCTGGTGGGGCTACAATCTAACAGCCCTTCGGGCCTAAAGGGACAAAAGCCTTGCTCGAAAAGCATCTACTGATGGCAATCGAATCCTCCTCCGACAACGATCATGGCCATGAACTTCGGGGGTCGGGCCCGATCCCATGGCTTGATAGCGATCTCCACCCCTGAGAATCTTCGCTGGATGATTCAGCCTTTCTCCTATCCCCCCGAAGCCGTCCATTGTAAAATGAGCGCCTCGCATTACAGCGATTCATGGGGCAATGCTGAACAGGCGATCTCGTATGGACAGCAGCTTTTTTGCGGGCGGAGGAATTAATCGAATGTCCGATAAAATACATGGTCACGAAGTCATGGAAATGATGATTGCCTCAGGAAAACTTTATACCCGGGATTCACTGCGGGCCGACATCATTGGACGGTTTGGGGAAACGGCCCGCTTCTTCACGTGTTCGGCGGAAGGCATGACGGCCGACGAATTGATTTCGTTTCTCGAGGCCCGCGGTAAATTCCTCGACGAAGCGGGCGGGTTCAAGACCGTCAAAGAAAAGATGTGTGATGACTGAGGGAGGCAATGTGCCGGGGGAACAAGAGTGGTCCCTTGCTGATCTGGCTGGTTCGGATTCGACATCTCACCCGATCATCCCGGAAGTCAACCTATTCAAGTTCATTTGGAGGCCCCATGAATCACGTCCAGCCCGGAATTCTAAAGCTGCCCACGCGGCTTGCAAGACACCTTTTTTTTTCGAGCGGCACCTCTTCAAACTTTGGCGATACCTTGCGGGCATTTTGCGCCCTCGCTGACGGGGAAAACATGGTCGTGGGGCTGGGCCCATCGCTGGTGCTCGCCCTGGGGAAGAACATCGAGGGGCTCCGGGTCTTCCCGGTGTTCGCAGGAGCTGGGATCGAAGTGCCCTCCACGTCGTGCGCGTTGTGGTGCTGGTTGAGGGAAGAGGACCGGGGCGAACTGGTCCATCGGACGCGGCTTGTTGAACGAACCCTCCTGCCCGCTCTCCGCTTGGAAAAGGTGATTGATGCCTTCCAGTACGGACCGAGCCTGGATCTGACGGGTTTCGAAGACGGCACGGAGAACCCCCGGGGGGACAAAGCCGTTGAGGTGGCTGTGGTCCGGGGGAAAGGGGAGGGTATCGACGGTTCGAGCTTTGTGGCCGTGCAGCAATGGGTCCATAACCTGGATCGCTTTGAGGCCATGCCTGCCGTCGAGCAGGACAATGCCATTGGGCGCCACAAGAAAGGCAATGAGGAGATTGAAGACGCCCCCCCGTCAGCCCATGTAAAGAGGACGGCGCAAGAAAGCTTCCACCCTGAGGCATTTATTCTGCGGCGGTCCATGCCGTGGGCTGACGAGAGAGGTGCGGGGCTGGTTTTTGTGGCCTTTGGCAGATCCTTCGACGCGTTTGAGGCCATCCTACGCCGGATGGTGGGCGCCGAGGATGAAATCACGGATGCGTTATTCAAATTCTCCCGCCCCATATCGGGCAGCTATTTCTGGTGTCCCCCGGTCAAGAACGGAAAGATCGACCTTCGGGCAGTAGGCCTGTAGTCCCGATTTCCCGGGGTGCCTGGCATCTTCGAAATGCCCATGCGCGTTTCCGAATCTGCATCGGAATTCTTGCTAAAACACAAGGAGACATGAAATATGAGAGGAACAGTTGAAAATCAAAGAAGGTCGATAAGAACCATTCTGTGGGGATCAGTATTCCTCTATGGCCTGATCGTGCTGGTTCTGACACCCGCCTTTGCCCAAGGGGGAAAAGCCTCCATGCACACCGTACTCATCGTCGTCAAACTCCAGAATGGGCAAGGACAGAATGTAGGAACGGCAACTCTCTCCAGGGATGCAAAAGGCGTAAAGATCAAGCTTGATCTGCATGATCTTCCTCCGGGTGAACACGCCATCCATGTCCATCAAGCCGCGAAATGCGAAGGGCCGGACTTCAAATCGGCAGGGGGGCACTTCAATCCCGATGCTAAACATCATGGACTGCAGAATCCTGAAGGCCCCCACGCCGGCGACATCCCGAACTTCACGGTGGATGCAAAGGGCAAGGCGATGACCACCGTGATCGCTCCCCATGTGACCCTGGGAGAGGACGCGCACTCTGTCTTCACCGGAGGCGGGACAGCGCTGGTGATCCATGCCAAAGCGGATGATATGAAGAGTGACCCGGCGGGAAACGCCGGCGACCGGATTGCCTGCGGCGTGATATCGAAGGAAGGGCACTGAGGGACATCAGGCGCCACCGCTACTTTTTCGGGGGACGCGAACAGCTGAGTGAGAATGACAGCTGTGAGGCGTCCGGAGTGGAAAAGCTTCCGCTTCCCACCAGGGAGCTCCCGGTCGACTGCAAGTCGATAACTTCTGTCAGTGTCTCGCCGAGTGAATGCCCGCTCACCGAACTGACGCTCGCCCGGAAACCCACGCTATTCCCCCGCACGTAAGTGCTGGGGATGTGTGTCTGTCCATCGTCGATGACATAGCCGTCGCCACTGCTCCGGATGAAAACGGTATTGGTTGATTCGGTTCCCGCCTGGATACCGTTCACATCGGCCCTGGCTCCTTGGCGCACACCGGTGATGCGAGTCATGCAGGTCCAGGATCCGTTGAAGTTGGCTGGAGCGGCTGAACCGCCATTGGACGGAGGGGGCGGGGAAGACGGATTGGAAATCGTTCCCAGGGTCTGGCCCAGTTGTTGTAGTCCTTGCGGCGTCTTCTCGGCTTTTTGCCGCTGTTGGATGCGGTGTTGCTCCTCGTCGTGCGCTGCCTGGATGCGGGCCTTTTCGATCGGATCGCTCCGTTGTGCCAGAGGCTTTGGACTGGACTGGGAAGCGGTCATCCAGGATGGCAGGCCTTTGCTGCAGCCTTCGGTTCCTTTCCCGTTCAAGCTGCGATCCAGATACTCGCCCAGGGTGCACAGGTTGGTGGAGTCGTATCGGTTGCGGTTTTCCCAGACATAGCGGTAGCGTGTCCAGTCGGGAGGATGATCGGGATTCCCGGTGGATTTTGCCCCTTGACTCAGCGGCTGCAGCCACTCGTTGTAGTGCATCACTATCCCGGGATCCTTTGCAGGGGGGACGGCCGAGTGGATCCAATGATCCATAAGCTGTTGCACTCTCGGACTGTTCCATGGTTCCCCTTGCGTTAATGGTGATGCGGCGGTCGAGGCGGTATTCTTTCCCCTCATCCAGCCGGGCAGATCCGAGGGGGGGTTGGTGTCAGCCACCTGGTGGGTGTCGCGGGCGATCAAAGCGCGTTCCCCCGCATGCAAGTCGAGCTCCTTCACCGGTGAGGGTTTTCCGGCATCCTGCCCGATAGCCCGAAGTTGGATGATGTATGCGCCGGAGAGATGAACGATCCCTTCCAAGACCTCAACCGTGGTTCCAATACTGTCCAACTCAACGCGGTAGCGGGTTCCTCGGGGAGCGACTGTCCCATCGGAGGATCGTATGATCACATCATCAAAGCTTGGCGCTCCGTTAGGATGGTTGACGTCGACGCTTCCGTTCAAGAGCTCGATGACCCGGTCCTTCTCCCCGCCTCCGGAAGAGATACGCACGTTGGAGCTGGGGTTCACAGTGACCGTGGTGTTGCCCGGTGAACGGAAGGAAACATGTGAGCTGCCGCCCGTGCGCAGGCCCGATCCGGGTCCGACCGCTTCCCGACCTTGAAGCGGTTGCTCCGAGCCTGAAGAGGGCGTGTACCAGATTTCATCCCCGTACAGATCCATGAGGAGCAGCAATCCCAATCCGGCCCCGCCCACACCGGAGGCGGGGGAACTGACGGGCCTCATGTCCGGGGGCGTCCCCGGAGCGGAAACCGCCTGGGGATTCACGGGCGAGAGACCCAGCTGGGCCCTGATCTCATTGATGTGCTTTCGCAGTTGATCGATATGGCCATCACGACTCCCGATCATGAAAGAGCCGTTGCAATCGAGCTCCGTCGATCGAAACTTCCGTTTTCCTTCCTCAAGGCAATCGAGACGCTGCTGGGAGCGCTGGAGGTCTCCTTCGAGCGCCTGACGGTCCACCGCTGGTGACGGGGGAGGGTTCGGCGCGGGGGTGTTGCGGCCCGGGGTTGATGGAATTGCAGCGGACCCGGTGATTGAGGAAGGAGGCAGCGGCGGCAGCCCGAGTTTGCCCCGGGCGTCTGCAATCTGCTTGCGAAGACGTTCAATGACGACGTCCCGGTTTTCCATGGTCCAGTTCCCGTTACAATCCTGCCAGTACGATGTCTTGCGCTTTCCTTCTTCGAGGCAATTGAGTGCATTCTGCCATTCCTCCAGATTCTTCCGGAGTGTGTTCAAACCATCCTGGGAGTTGCCGTTATCGGTGGAAGGACGAGGAATGGATTGTCCCTGGCCCGGGGCTGCGCCGGCGCACTGCATGGCCCGATCCGTGAGTTCAGTGACCAGATCCTGATCGCATCCGCCCCCGTCCGGCGGCAGCTGCCGAATCCTCTGGAGAATCCGCAGGCAGTCGGCGGGAGCGCTCGTCCGCTGGATTTCATCACGGAGCTGCAGCAAGCGCGCGTGCGCTTGCGTCATGTTGCTGATCTTCTGGTGGAGCGCTTGTACCTCTTGGCGATGTTGTGGCGAGAGCTGTTCGGGATCGAGGAGTGAAAGCAGGTTCAACGCCTCTTCAGCTTGACAGGCCCTGGCAGCCTTCCCGGCCTGTTCGAGCGTGTCAGTGATTTGAGCCGCCTGCTGCCGGATTTCGCCGACAAGCTTTTGAATCTCATCCGTCAGACAACCCGGCGCCGCCCCTTCCGCCTCTGAGGCCAATTGCAGGGCCTTGTCGAAATCATACCCCTGCTGAGCCGAGCGAGCCTGCCGAAGCAAGTTCAGGCTCCGCTGGATCTGCTCATCGACCTTATCAATTCGCCCCTGGAGATCCCCGGCCGGCTGACCTGAGGAACTCGGCAGGGTGTCGCACTTTCCGGCAAGGAATCGGTCAGAGATTTGCCGCGCCGTTTGAACATTGCATTGCGCCAACAATTGCTGGATCTGATTGGCCCAACCGCTGCATTCCCGGACTTGTTGCGGGGAAGGGCCGGGAGCGACTTCGGGCTCTCCCTCGCAGAGACGAAAGAACCGGCTCTGTGCGGTAATGAGATCATCGGCCTCCTTGCGGGTCATGGTCGTGCCGGCCAGGATGTACCCATTGTTCGGATTGTTGTATCGCGCACTGTCACACCGGGTCGCTACGAAATGCCAGCATTGAGGATCCGTATCGCTCAACAGCTTGTATCTCCAGACACAGTTTTCCCCTCCCGATCCCGGCTGGACCGGCGGTGGACTGCCCATTCCTGGAACCGCAATCTGGCCCTTGCTCAACACGTTCACCGTCAGGGTGACGCGGGCTTCCTCCGCTCCTTTCTGTCGAACCAGGATGGGAATGGGAGTAGAGGCCGGGGTGGCATCGGAGGGTGCCGAAAAACGAAAGGGGAATTCATATTGACTGTGCAGGTCGGTGACCCCTGCGGTAAACATGGTTCCCGGTTCGGCAAATGTATTGCCGGGGAACACGGACACCTTTCCGGGCAGAGAGGCGCCATCCTCCTGCAACTGGGGGAAAATGACTTCCACTCGATCGGCCGTATTTCCTCGCCAGCCACTGACTACAACGCCGCAGCTGCGGTCGATTTCCCCTGGAACGATTTCCAGTGAGGTTCCACAGGTCAATTGGGCCCTCAGCCGGGTGGGTGGATTGACCGTGATGGAGAGGTGGCTCGAGGCCATCCCCCCTCGCCCATCCCTCACTATCACCGTCACCGTGACCTCCGCGGGTGAACCGCCCTCAGGCGACTTCAAACCGGTCGTCAACAATTGGACGCGGGGCCCCTCTCCGACGAGGACCCCGCCCGTTTTCGCCCAGAAGTAGGCCAGGGGATCGCCCTCCGGGTCCGAGGCTTGGGCAAACAGATTGACGGCTCCTCCTTCCGGAACAGAGGTGGTATCCGCATCCAGGCGCACCTCCGGAGGCTGATTACCTTCAGCAGCTTTTTGTGGCACCGAAGGGGTTGGGGGAGTCGTGGATAGTTTCTTCAGCTGGATGACGGTCGGATAATCGGCGCACTCGCTGACGTTCACTGCCGCCGTGTTGCCGGCGTATCCGGTGGCTTCCGCATCAATGCGATAGGGGGTGGAAGACGACGATACGCCGTTAAACCGCACGCTATTTGGCAACGGAGTCGAGATGCCCGCCGACGGGGAGAGGGTGGCTCGAGCATCCGGGATGGGCTGCCCGGTGGCCTGATCAACGACAGCGATTGTGATCGAAGACGATTCTTTTTTGAATTGGCCGGGATGAGTCATCCATTTTGACCGCCCCCAATCGCCTTTCAGTTGATTTTGCAGTTTTTCCAGGTATTTGTTTCTCAGATTCCGGTATTGATCCTCCAGCGAGGTTTTCTTCAAATCCTCTTTCTTCTGTGCGATCTCGTCTGTCAGGACCGTAACATCCCGGTCCGTCTTCTCTGTGATCGCTTCACTCAGAATTCTTTTGAACTCGACAAGGTCCGTGTGTATTTTTCCGTCCTTATCGATCTTGTTCATGGCCCGGTATTTGGCCATCGCTTTTTCGAACAGGGCTTCCTTGTTCTGATTCTTGTAGCGATAGTATTCCTCGCTCCCCATCCAGCTTTTGACTACGCCCGGCTGAGACAGGTTTTTCACATCATCCATGGTCCCCCAGAAGGTTGAAAGATCATCGGTGGGCAGAATTCTCAAGAGCGCGTCCGTCTGCACCGCAATGAGTTTCAGTTTGTAGATCATGACGGCGATGGAGTGCACCTTCTTGGCAAACTCCATTTCCTGGGTGGCCTTCTCAATCCGTTTTTCGAGAGTTCGAACCGGCGAATCCAAAGGGTCTCCGCCAAGGGCTTCGATGGCCGCTTGTCCATCCGGTGGATCCGGCACTACGGTCCCGCAAGGGAGAGCGCCGAGGGCCACATCCATCGAATCCCATTGTGCCTTCAGCCGTGAAAGATCCCACTCCAACTCATCGGACTGAGGAATGTTGGCGAGGGTTCTCTTGAAGGCTGTCGCGTGAACAACAACTTGTTTGAGAAGCTGGGCAACTTCATTTTTCTTGTCCTCAATCCCTTTCCG
This sequence comes from Terriglobia bacterium, assembly GCA_020073085.1. NCBI lineage: Bacteria > Pseudomonadati > Acidobacteriota > Terriglobia > Terriglobia bacterium. Next base: position 7,275 of record JAIQFV010000044.1, read on the forward strand.
GGGATCTCCACCTGTTTGCGAATAGGAAGGCGCGGAAACCATTGAGGGGAGGATAAGAAGACAGAGGAAAGTGACTATGGACCTGGAAAGTGCCATCATGGGTTTTCCTTCCGGAAATTCGTCAATTTACGGCAACTGTGCGACCAATTTCTTAAAGTCACCCTGGTTGCGGATGCCTTCAAAATACCGGTCGTTCGTCAGCTCGTTTTTGTCGCGAAAACCGGCGGCCACCGCCTTCTCAATCCAACTCAGCGCCTGTCTCTTCTTTCCCAGGGAGGCCCAGGCGTGGGCGACGTCGATCATGGTCCAGACATCATCGGGCTTTAAACTGAGGGCCGACTCGGCCTGTTGCCGCGCCTCCTCGAATTGTCCCCGATCCAACAAAACACGAGCGAGGTTCCGATTGAGAAGGAAGTTTTTCGGCTCAAGTCTCAATCCGGCCCGGTAATACTCTTCCGCTTTGGGATAGTTCTTGAGGGCCTGGTACTGAGCCCCCAAATTGTTTAGAGCGTTGACAAACTTAGGATTTTTTTTGAGCGCCAGCTGGTAGATTTCGATGGCGCGGTCCTGTTTGCCCGTTTCGGCCAGCGTGTACGCAAAGTTAAAGTGAATCAGGCTCTTGAAATTATCATCGCGATCTACGGTCGCTTCGGATTCCGCCCATTGACTCAACCATTCATAGTGAGGGGCCGCCTTGGCGTAGTCCTTCTTTTCGTAGTACGCAGCGGCCAGGTCCAGGCGCGCATCGGCATATCGGGGACTTAATTCGACGGCCCGGGCCAGTTCCACGAGGGCCCGATCCATCTGTTTTTGTGCCCGCAAGAACCGGCCGTATTGATAATGGGTATAGTAATCATCGGGGGCCGTCGAAACGCCTTTTTGAAATTCTTCCTGGGCTTTATCCGCCAGATTCTTATGGTTCCAGTACATCAATCCCAGCCAGGTGTGTGCCTCCCCCTTGCCGTGGGGGGCGTACTTGGCATTTGAAGCGGCCAGAAATCGGACGATAGCCTCATCATAGTTTTTTTGGGATTGATAGGACCAACCCTGGGCCAGGTAGCCGCGGGCATAGTCCGGATCTACGACCACGGCTTTGTCGGCCTCGTCGCTGGCTTCGCTGTATCGCTTGGTGCGAAGCAGTTCACTGCAGCGGGAGACATAGATGTCCGCCAGGTATCTGGGGCTGAAATAGGAGACGGCGACGGTGGGGGCGTCGGGCGCTTTACTGTTGAAGAGGAGACCGTTGAACTTGGGATAATAAAACTCCTCCACCCCGCCCTCAGATCGATCACGGGACAGAACCCTTTTTCCCAGCTGCATGTCGGTTCGAATCGAATCGGCGGAGTGTGGCGACTTGAAATAAGCGTCCAGCCGCGCGACCTGTTTGGTGTCGGCAAAAAAAGTAATGACCAGGTGGTCAAAAATATTGGCTTCGGCCGGTGGCGCGTATTCATACAGTTCGGCGTCAGGCTTCACCCTCCGCAAGGATTCTCCGAACGAAAGGTCGACCTCGGCCTTTGTGGTTGTCCCGGGGATTACATTCAGAAAAGCGGGAACGTCCACCACAGCCGCCATGCCCGCCGGAAGAAAGAGAATCGACAGGAGCAGAAAGACCCTTAATCGAGGCAGACGAAGAGCCATAACCTTCAACCTCCCCGGGGACTGCTCGAACCGGTGGAAAACGGACCCGAATTCGATTCCCCTGGGATTAGAAATCGGCATGATCACCTAAAAAACTTAATGGAATTTATTGGCGGGGGCCTGTTACCGCCCCCCGGGAATTGGAACCCGGATTAGGTGTGGTTGTCTTCCGGTTCGTTGAGTGCGTCCTCGAATGCGCCCAGAGCTCGTTGAAATCCGCAAAATACACTAATCCATTTGTTCCAGCAGGACGATAAATCATTTAATGGGGTAGGTTGACGGGAGAACACCATCGATGGCTGGCAAAGTAATTGACATAGAAGATCGGAGAATAATTGAAGAGACGACCCATCTCTTGAGTTCAAACGTTTTCTCCTCTTCTGATGCCATCGTTAGCAAGGACTGGGATGGGACTATTCTCAGCTGGAACCAGGGTGCTGAGGAGATCTACGGCTATGACGCCGACGAAATGATCGGTCGATCCAATACCTTCCTGCGCTCCGCGAAAAGCCCTGATGATTTCCCTGAATTTGTGAAGAGACTTAAAGGCGGCCGGCCGGTCGAGACTTGCGAGGCGGAATGGACCAGGAAAGACGGCCGCCGGATTACGGTGTCATTGACGATCTTTCCCATCCGGGACGCAAGCGGCGACGTTGTGGGAACGGTGTCGATAGGTCAGGACATCACCAGCCGCAAGCAGGCGGAGGCTTCAATCCGGGAAAGTGAAGCCGAGCTCAAAGAGGCCCAGCGCCTGGCGCAGCTTGGGAGCTGGACCTGGAGTGTCGACACCGACAGGGTTACATGGTCAGACGAGCTCTACAGCATGGTCGGCGGCGATCCTCGACTCCCATCCCCCAATTTCAAAGAGCATTCCCGGTTGTACACTCGTGAAAGTTGGGATCGCCTCAAGAGTGCCGTCGAAAAAACGCTCAAAACGGGTGAGCCCTATGAACTGGAACTGGAACTTGTCCGTCCGGATGGTACTCTTCGATGGACGAGTGCGCGCGGTGAAGCCCGGCGGGACGACTCCGGCCGCGTCACCCGACTGCAAGGCACCCTTCAGGACATCACCGAACGCAAGCGGGCGGAAGATAGGATTTGCGAGAGCGAAGCTAATCTCGCCGCCGCCCAAAGGCTCGCTCACGTGGGCAGTTGGGAACTGGACATGACCAACCTGGAGGACGTGGACCAGAACGCATTGCACTGGTCGGATGAAGTCTTTCGCATCTTCGGGTATGAGCCCCATCAGATCAGGGTCTCGAATGAGACCTTCTTCCAGGCCGTCCATCCGGACGACCGGACACGCATTCATGAAGCCGTGGCGGCAGCCCTCGAACAAAGAAAGCCTTACAGCATTGACCACCGGATCGTCCTGCCCAGTGGCGAGGAACGGGTGGTTCATGAGCAGTCGGAGTTGGTCTGCGACCCGAACTCGGGACGACTGCTGAAAATGCAGGGAACGGTCCAGGACATCACGGAGCGCAAGCGCGCGGAAGAGGCGCTGCGCGAGAGCGAACGACGCCTCTCCACCTTGATTTCCAACCTCCCCGGAATTGCGTACCGGTGCAAGAACGATCGCACGTGGACGATGGAATTCATCAGTGACGGCTGTTTCGAACTCACGGGATACACGGCCGAAGATCTGACGCAAAACCGCAAGCTGAGTTTCAACGATTTGATCCACCCAGAGCACCAGGGACCCGCCTGGACCGACATCCAGGGAGCGTTGACCCAAAGGCGCCCTTTTCAGCTTACTTATCGCATCCGAACAGCTCAAGGCCAAACCAAGTGGGTCTGGGAGCATGGCCGGGGCGTCTACTCCGAAGAGGGAGAACTGCTCGCGCTGGAGGGGTTCATTACCGACATCACGGAGTCGATGCAGACGGAACGGGAGCGCCGGATCATTTTTGAGATCAGTGAGGGCATCAACCAGACGGCGAACCTCGACGAGTTGCTGCAGCGAATTCATCAAACGCTTCAGAAGGCGGTCTATGCCGAGAACTTCTTTATCGCCCTCTACGATAAGAAGCAGGAGCTTTTCGAATTCCCCTACTTTGTCGATCAATTCGATCCCCCACCCAACCCCGTCAAGGTGGGCCGAAGTCGAACCGCCTATGTATTCCGGACGGGCCAGCCGATCGTGATGACGGAACGAATCTTTCAAGGGCTGGTCCGGGAAGGCGAGTTGGAACTGGTGGGAACCCCGCCGGCGGTATGGCTCGGCGTCCCTCTCAGGACCCTGGAAGAAACGATCGGAGTCCTTGTCGTTCAACATTACTCGAATCCCAATGCCTACTCCCCGAGAGACCTGGAGTTCCTGACCTCGGTGGGGAACCAGATCGCCCTCGCCATTGAGCGCAAGCGTTCGGAAGAAGAGGTGCTCCTCCAGAAGGCGCGTTTTCAATCGCTCTTTGAGAATGCCCCCGTGGGAATCGTCATGCTGGATGACCAGGACCGGATCGTTCGGACGAACGGGGCGTTCGAGAAGCTGTTTGATTGGTCGCTGGAGGAGATTCAAGGAAAGTTCATCAATGATGTCGTCGTACCACCGGATTTGCGGGTCGAGGCCAATGAAATATCCAGGAAGAATTTAGAGGGAGTATCGGTGGAGATGGAGACGCTCCGGCGGCGCCGGGACGGAACTCGAGTTCCAGTGCATCTGTTTGGAGTTCCCTTGATCTCCAAGCAGAAACAGATCGGGATCTATGCGATCTATGCGGATTTGACTGAATCCAAGCAGCTCACCGACCAGCTCCGGCAGGCCCAGAAAATGGAGGCCATCGGGCGATTGGCGGGGGGCGTGGCCCATGACTTCAACAATCTGTTGACTTCGATCATCGGGTACAGCCAGCTCGTCCTGGGACGGCTGGGGGATGACCATCCCTTGGGCAGAAACCTTGAGGAGGTCATTAAAGCAGGGGAACGGGCCGCGAGGTTGACGAGCCAACTGCTGGCCTTCAGTCGAAAACAAATCCTTCAGCCCGTGATCCTCAACCTCAATACAGTCGTGTCGGACATGGACAAGATGCTCCGCCGGCTCATCGGGGAAGACATTGAGCTGGTCACTCTACTGGATCCCGCGCTGGGGTATGTCAAAGCGGACGCGGACCAGATGGGTCAAATCATCATGAACCTGGCGGTCAATTCACGGGATGCCATGCCTCACGGCGGCAAACTGACCATCCAAACTTCAAATATCAATCCCGAGGATGCCTCCTCGAAAACGCACTCCGGAATTGAGTCCGGCCCGTGCGTGATGTTGACGATCAGCGACACCGGATGCGGCATGGATCGGGAAGTCCTCTCCCATGTGTTTGAACCTTTCTTCACCACCAAGGAGCTGGGCAAAGGGACGGGGCTCGGGTTGTCCACTGTGTACGGGATCGTCCAGCAAAGCGGGGGCTGGATCGAAGTGTTCAGCGAACTCGACGTGGGCACAACCTTTAAGGTGTATTTGTCTCGAGTCTTCGAAGAGCCTCAAAAGTCGAAGGGAACACTTTCTCAAGCCAACCTGGGGGCGGAAACCATACTCGTGGTGGAGGATGAAGAAGGAGTCCGGAGTCTTGTCCGAAGCATCCTGGAAATGAAAGGGTACGAAGTCCTGGACGCAGGAAATGCCGAGGTGGCCCTTGAACTGCTCGCGCAGTCTCAGCACCCGATCGACATGTTGCTGACCGACGTGATCATGCCGAGGATCAGCGGAGTGGAATTGGCCCGGCGATTCAAATCGCAGTACCCCCAGGTGAAGGTCCTTTTCATGTCGGGGTACACGGACACCGCGCTTACCAATCATGGCGTCTTAGAATCGGGCACCGCCCTGATCGAAAAACCATTTACTCCCCACGCCCTGGCTCAAAAGGTCCGCGAAGTACTCGATGCCTGATCGGTCATGAGTGGGAGGCCACAGACACGCTTTCAGAGCCTGCCCTGGACGGCAAATTTCTAGGGATGAGTATCTCATCCCCCTTCCGAAGCCTGCTCGATCCTTCGTCGCGGATGGGGGAACTTTAGATTTGGATTTTGTTTGGAATTTGGACTTTGGTTTTTATTTGGAACTTGGACTTTGGAATTTGGAGTTTACCCTCCGTCCTCTTACACACTAACCACCGGGCACGAAGAGTCCCTGATGATCGCGTAGGCATAAGTCCGCAACCGTCCTCCCGAACCTCCATCCACGCCTCGGTTGATCACCAGGAGATCGGCCTTCAAAGTGGCGGCTGCATGACAGACCCCTTTGTGAACGTCCCCGAATTCCAGCTTCACCTCGGCCTTGATCCCCATGTCCTTCTTGAGTTCTCCAAGCGACGCCAAGGCCTCGTCGCTGACGTCTTTCCGCCACTCGGGGGAAAGATAGTAGGTTTGTGTATGCGGGTCGAGCGAGGTGATCACATGGACGATCGTCATAGGAGCTTTCATATCGTCTGCCATCCGTGCAGCCCAATCTAGGGTGTGTCTGCTTTGAGGACCCAGATCGATGGCGCAGACAATGTGGCCGGGCCTGGCTGACTCAAGCGAGTGAAACGCCTCCACATGCGTTCCCGTCCAAATGGGGCATTTGGCGTCGTGCAACACTTTTGCCGTGACTGACCCCAGCAGGAATCGACGGAAGGGTCCGTAGCCGTGTGTCGCCATCATGATCAGATCAGGCTTTTCGGAGAGGGTGTATTCCACAATCTTCCCGGCGGGATCACCATGGAGCATGGTGCGAGTGACCTTGAGATCCTGGAACTCCGTCTTCATGAAGGCGTCCAAGGTCCGCTGCGAGCCGGCCTGCAACTCAACGAGCAAATCCTCCAGCACGGGCGCGCCTTCAATCTTTCCGAACTCTCCCGGGGGTTCGAAAACATGCAAGAGTGCAAGTTCTGAATTAAAATGCCGCGCCAGATGGATCGCAAATCGGGCCGCTCCAGCACTTCGTTCAGAGAAATCGATCGGGAGTAGGATCTTGGATATCGAGAACATAAGAAGTCTCCTTGGCAGGACCGGGTGGCTACTCAGCAATAGTCCGAATTGAAAGATTCACTAGCCTCTTGCGGATGGAATGAGCATACACCATGTGTCGCTGCGTTGCAACGAACGGAGGACCAAAATCAATTTTGACCGGAGCGAGATCGTCCGATTCAGGTCTACTCCCCTGAAGTTAGACTCAGTTCGCTCCGGGATCCTTCAAAGGAGCCACAACATCGAACTGGTCGGTGAGATACCGTGTGGCGTTTGTCACACCATCTCGAACCGTCACGTGCGCGATGTAATGGCCGAGGGGAAGCTCCTGCAAGGGAATCCACATCCCCACCGGAAGCACCCCATTTTCGACGGGAGGAAGCTCTGTGATCAGCGAGAGCGGGGATTGAAAAACTAATTTTCCGTCGGAGATAAAAGAGTAACTCACGAGCACGGCCGGCTTCTTCAGAGTGGGGTCCAGGGCCGGATTGTAAAGCGTAAAATACAGGCACATCTGGCCGCCCCGGACAAATTTTCTGGCAGGCGATTGATAGATTTTCATGCCGTTGGAAATCAGGGGGTCCTTCTCGTCAAGCAGTTCCGACTCCAGTTTGTTCATCAGGGTGGAGAGGGCGCGCACTTCACCGCTCAAAACGAGACTGCTGGTGGCAAACAGGTTTCCTCCATACGGGGGGATTTCAATCGACTGCTCGACCGTCCCGACCAGATCGCCTTCCTCATGAGCAGCCACCTTGATCCGGTATTTTCCAGGAACCAGGTTAAAGTAGTTGGGGATGCTCAGGGTTGCGTCTTCAGGAAGGTTCTTAACCCGGTCTTCGTTCATCTTGAACTGGATGGTATCGCTGAAGCGGGCCGCCGTGGAGCCATCTTCGCGAAACGCCACTCCCAGGACGTCGATGGCATTGCTGCGCAGGGCCTTCGCTTTCTTCATTTTCAATTTGGAAATCGGGAGCTGGAGGGTCACCGGGATCCGCGCTTTGCCGGCCCCTTCGTAAAAGTAGTCGCTGACGAGACGAAGCGGGAGGGCCGTAAGTGGGACACTCTCTCCGATCGCGCTGTTGAGCGGCTTCTCGGCCGGCGTTCCGGCCAGTGCGTCCTGGGACTTCCGGTCAAAATAACCCTTGCGATACTTGACCTGGAGACCTTTCTTCCGGAGTTCCACCCTAATGGAGCGAAACTTTCCATCGTGGTTTTTATTGTTGGGCTCGTACCCGAGGGAATAGAAATTGCGCATCTCCGATTTGATCGCCTGGAGTCCGGGGCCAAAGTCGTTCGTATTTCGGATGTAGAACCCTCCCGTTTCGACCGCCATGCTGAGAAGAACATCTTTGAGCTGATTGAGGGTCAACTGGTCGAGGCGGCGGTCATTGAGGATCTGCTGATCCAGCGGATTGTTGGGGTTTGTCTGATTGCGATTGTCGGCAGGATTGGTTCCCGGGGTTCCACGAGGATTATCGCCGGGCGTTCCCCCGGGTGTACCGCCGGGCCTGCCGCCGCCGGGAGTCCCTCCCGGCGTTCCCCCGGGCGTGCCACCGCCGGGTCGGCTACCTCCGGGAGTCCCACCGCTGGGTGGGGGTGCGGGCTCACCGCGTCCCCCGGGCGCGCCCCCGCCGCGCGGGGGCGGTGCTTGGAAGGAGTTGACAAATGATCCGGAAAGAATAGGAGAAGGAAAGTTGAATCCAATACGGCGTGGATTCGGCGGTGCGGCGGGCTGATCCGTCCCCAGACCCTTCGCATCAATAGTGTAAACGGTGACATTGGCCTTGTTGGCGGCATCAATCGCTGCAATCAAATCGATGCTGTTGTCGGCGGAGAGCGTAACTCCACCCGAAAAAACAATGAGGGATTTCTTGCCTTTCACCCCGCGGAGGGAATTGAAAAGGTCTCGCATCCCCAGCATCATGTTTCGAGCATCGAATTGACTGCCGAGCGACCGGAGATTCTGTTGCGCACGGCTGAACGGGGGACTCGCGGCGGCATCCGTCCCCGGTTCGGGCACTCCTGATCCCTCCGACCCGACAATGACACCCAGGGCCCGGGCGAGACGGGCCTTGTTGTCGGAAAAATTCTGGACGATTTGCATGGAGTACCGGTAGTTGACGATGGCCACCAGATCTCCGGGACGGAGGCTCTCGTCAATGAATCGCGCCGCGGCCTTTTGGGCCCGCTCCTGGCTCGCGAAATCCATGGAGGTGTTGTCGAAAAGGAACAGGATGTAGTTCATCCGCTCGGCGCCCATGGGCTGGTCAGTGGTAATGGAGGCGAACTGCGCGACCGGCGTATCTTCGCTGTAGTATTCAAAATGGCGGATCTCCTGCAGCGCTTCGTCTTCTCGAATTTCAAAGTCGTCTTTAGTTAGCCCCGCGACGGGTTTTCCCTTCTTGTCTTTGACGACGACGTCGATAGTGACGATAGGGACCTCAACGCGAATGACGTTTTCATTCGTGAGAGGAGCTTGTTGCTTGGATTGAGGAGCTGGAGCCGCTCCCGCCGGTCCGGCTTGAGCTGACACCGCTTGGGAACCGGACACCTCGAGGACATTGACGGCGCACAGCAGGAGCCCCGCCGCAAAGACCCCCAGGCAGGAACCCTTCAGCCATTTCTTTGTTTTCATGATGTGTCCTTCCAATTCTTTGTCCGCTGACAGACGGGCGGAGCCACCCGGCGATTTCCTGTCCTCAGTCCATAATTTCGATGGTTTTCGTTGCGCTCCCAAGCTTGGTTTCTCCCGCCTCTCGGACGACGGCTTTGACCTTGTAACTGCCCGGCTCCAACTGGAAGCGAGCCTGGGCCATCAGCCCTTCATCCATGACGTTCTTGAATCCGGGATCGGTCAGGTTGAAATCGATGCGCGTCTCCCAGCCGTCCACATACCGGCCGTTGGCATCATAAACAACCGTCAGGATCGTGAAGATGTTCTGGTTCCGGTTCTCACGCTTGTGGAACCGGATCTTCTTCAGGTCGATCCGCGTCTGGACTGCCACCAGGGTTCGAGAGGATTCCAGATGGGTGATGTGGTATCCCATTGTGACCGGGATCTCCTTCAAATCCTGTGAAATCCGCAGGGCTTCATTGAGATCGTTATTCTTTGCAGTCTCAAACGCCTCCTCGCCCCGGGGCGCAAGATATCCCTTGCGCGCAGTGACGATCACATCCGGGCGATTGACCTTTACCACCAGCTTGCGAAACTTGCCGTCCCGGGCGCTGTTCGACGAGTAATAGCCCAGGACGTACCGGACCGGCGAGGGCTGGGAAGCTTTCTTCAGTTGCGCCAGGAGATCATTGTTGTTGTGAAGAAAGTGGCCCCCGGTGTCCAAGGCCAGGGCGTTGAGGGCGTCCTGTCTCGCGGAGGCCTCATCGCGGTCCAAACGCATCCTGGCCGCAAAGGACTGCGCGGTCGTGGTGATGCTGCTGGAAGCCTCTCCTCCGGGCAAGAAGGCGCGTAACCCCCCGGCATCAATCGACTCAAATACCGTATTGGCACGAATCGCGGCATCAATAACATCCTGGATTTGAGATTCGATCTGTCGAATAAGGAATCCATCCGAGAGAAAAACGACGGTCTTCGGACCCTCGATGGACTTCAAACGCCTGGCCAGGGCTTGAACCGAGTCAAGGGTCCGACGGGAATCATACATGATCAAAGTGTTTCGTCCGCGGGCCGCGGAAACGCACATATTCGCTGCGATCGTGATCCGATTGAAAGTGCCACTCAGGTTGGCGCAATCGATTGCGTCCAGCACACAGATTTGCAGAGGCTCCGGCATCTTCTGGATCTCATCGGCCTCCTCGCCGCGCTCGCTGATGAAGCTGGCCTGCAGATCATTCAAAGGAGGACATTCGTTTGTCGCTCGGTGGGTCATCAAGAGGGGAGAGATGTTGTTGAGATTCGAGATGACATACTCCCGGGACTGCGTCAATTCCGTCGAGTTCTTGCCGGACGCCGTGATGAGCGCAATCACATCATTGGGGCCCAGGCTGTTTCGGATGAAATCCGTTCCCGCTTTTTTCAAGCGGGCGAGATTCCCAAATTCGATATGGTAGTCGTCGACGAAGAGAATGATCTTACGCGACAAAGGAACGACTGCCTCCGGGGTGCCGGCGGCGCTTTCCCTGGAGGAGGACGGGATGGTGACCCCCTCAGCCGCCTCGACCTTGAAATGGGAAATTTTCTGGGGAACCCCATCCTCCAGGATTAGAAAATCGTCCTGGGTCAGATCCTTGACAGGCTCTCCCTTCTTATTGGTGACGCTGGCATTCACCGAGACAAGGTCCACAACGACCTTGAAGGTCTGGGTGTCACTCTCTTTGGGGGCTCCGCTCTTTGGTTTCTTGTCGGCCCATGACGGGACAGACATCAGGAGGAGGATGCCCAGCCCGATGGACAGGGGAAGGTCACGGCCCTGATGAATGAATTTGTTTGGCATGACACACCTCGTCCGGGTGGGACGATCAGGAAGGATCTGAAATCCAAGCCTCCAAAACAACTAGTCCAGAAACCTCAGCAGCGAACCTGTTCATTAGGATTCGCGAAAGAGCCCCCGAGTTGCTACGGCTATCATAGGTTCGTAGAAGGGAGCCGTCAACTCCATTCACGACGATGTCCCTTCGATGAACCCTGGATTCCGGGTGTTTTTGTTTTGATTGGAACTTGTTCGTCGCAGGCCGATTGGAATTAGCTCCTGGAAGGCATTTCTGAGAATCTTCCCGTTGGCGTGACCGCTCACCGGAGAGTGTCGATTTCTTCCATCGATTTCTCCCTGAGTTCAAACGGGGCAAGTTCTACACTTCCAGGTGGCCAGGCGACCCCCCATCTTATCGCCCTGGACATTCATCGTCTGACAGAACCGGCCCAGTCAAGATCCTCTCACAAAGTCGAGACTCATCAAATTGCGATGCAATATGCCCGCACAAAAGCACGATCATTACGTGGTCGCACTCAGAATTGTCCAATGTCCCAGTTTGACTCCCGTTTTTCTACAAGCTATACACCTACGATGCGGAGAACCGTCTGACCAAGCTCAATGGCGGTGCCGGCACTTATGTGTATGACGGCGACGGTCGCCGCGTGAAAAAGATGGTCGACGCCTCGACGACCACGTACGTTTATAATGCCCTGGGACAATTAGTGGCCGAGTATACGAACACGTCGCCCACGGGAAACGGCGGGACGAGCTATTTGACGGCGGACCACCTGGGCAGCACGCGGGTGGTTACAGATTCCAACGCCAACCTCATCGCCCGACATGACTATCTGCCGTTTGGAGAAGAGATCGGTGAACCGTATGCTGGTCGGACCAAGCGAATGGGCTACGACGTCTTTGATAGCACCAACCAACGGTTCTCAAGCAAAGAACGGGATGCTGAGACAGGGCTCGATTACTTCGGGGCAAGATACTATGGCAGTACGATGGGACGGTTCCTCTCTCCCGACGAGTTTATGGGTGGACCTGTGGACGTGTTCGGTGGCGGGCAAGCCCCGCCGGGACCATTACCTTACGCCAACATTTCAGATCCGCAGTCGCTCAATAAGTATGCCTACGCATTCAACAATTTGCTTCGATTCATTGATCCAGACGGGCATAAGGCCGGTGACAAGTACGCAACCTTAGATGAAGCGGGAGTTGAAGCTGCGAACGACGCTCAGGAGAAAACGAAGAAGGACAAGAAACACTTCGAGTACGGAGGGCGCACGTACAGGAATGCCGACGGGACTTACTCCTATACGAAGCCGAAGCGTGGGGAAGAACAAGGTGAAACGACCAGATCGCAAGACCCCAAGAAGGATATCCCAAAGAATACAGAAAACGCGGGCGGATACCACTCACATCCCGGGGGAATAGCGTACACGAAGCCTGAGGAGTTCAGCCCCGACGATCGAACCAATCAGTTCTTCGAGAGTACCATCGCTCAACAGCAGGGTGACCCACACCCGATCAAGCCTGAGTACTTAGGGTCTCCTACACAGATACTACGGTTCACTCCAGACATACAGTCAACCAGCAACGACTCAAGGGGCACACCGGGGGATGTGCATCGCTGGAATCCCTCCGCTCAGACGTGGACGCGTGTTCCCGAACAATCCTGGCACTAGGAGGAAACCCAATGAAAACACTTTTTCTGTTTGTCGCAGTCCTATTAGTCAGCATTGTTTCTTCTTACTCGCAAGCGGCACCGCCAGCGCAGAACCTCGTCCCCGATTCAGAAACCGCCATCGCACTGGCAAAGGTCATCCTCAAGCCGATTTATGGAGTGGATTTTCTGAAGAAGAAAATATTCAGCGCTGAAGAGCGAGAGGGTGTGTGGACTGTGATTGGTAAATCAAAGATACCTCCCGGCAAAATTGCCATTGGGGGAGTGGTCGAGCTTCGAATAAACGCGACAGATGCGAGAATTGCATACCTGCATCTGAGCCTGTGAGAATGAATGGATTCACACATCTGAATGATGAATAATTTTGAGTGTCAGGTCTCTGCATATGGCAATTGGTCAAGATAGTTCACTGTGTTGACAATGATGAAACACCATTTCACGATTGCAGAGACCTGACACTCAACATTATAGCCGCTGTTGAGCCACTGCATGCCCGCGCTCAAGTTCGCCTCCGGCGTTTCCAGCACCATATGGTAAAACTTTTGGGTCAGACCTTTCCATTTTCCAATTGCCGTCTGAGGTGACGAAAAATCTCGGCCAACGCGCTGCTTCTTTGCAGGCTTTCCTTGAACCGCTTGATGGCCCCGGAGACCGTGATCGGGTTCAACCCTCCCGACAGGGCCGCCAATTCCTTCAGCTTCATTCCGCCATAGTCATACGCCAGCGTCAACACGAGGTTCCGTCCCCAATCTCCGTACCGATTGCAGAACTGATCCCACCGTTCTCCCTTCGCTTGCTCCACCAGCCCGACGATGTCCTCGAAGGGTCGCCCTTTTCGCC
>JAIQFV010000045.1 GCA_020073085.1 Terriglobia bacterium
CTTTGATCGGCACGGATAGAAGGTCGTTCCGGGACAATTCCAGGAATTTCCCGAACTGAAAAAAGAGCCACCAAACCCGAGCAGAAAAGCAGCGCACAAGGAGCTTGACAAAAACAGCCTCATAGAAGGCACCGACATTTCCTCGCTTGGGCGTGGTAGGGCACGACTGAAGTCGTGCACTACCACCAAACTCGCCGTCCTCGGCACGACTAAAGTCGTGCCCTTCCACCCCATCCGCTATCCCCAGCACGACTAAAGTCGTGCACTACCCTACCAAGCGATCCGCTCACTCTTCCGGCCAGATTTGTTCCCCGGTCTCAGCATTAAGAATCGTGATGGCATCGGTGGGACAGGAGCGGGCGGCTTCAATGATGGTGTCGTCGTCATTGCCCTCCGGATTCGTGACAATCGCCTTCGACCGCTCGTCCAGGGCAAAGGTTTCAGGCGCGGTCTCAATGCAGTTGCCGGCCGCAATGCACTTGGGACGATTGATGATGATGTTCAGCTTGGTCATGGGTAAATGACTTGACGGTCGATTGGGTTCGGAGACCTCGGTTAATTCCCGAGACAATATTCAACAACATAACGACTAAAGTCGTTACTACGACAGCTTATGCTAAAGGACGCAACGACTGAAGTCGTTACTACGGGATGTTATTCCGCGGCCAGGGCACGATCCACTACCGGGAGGGCGGGAGGACGCGGAAACAGAACTGCTTTCCATTTTCGAAGAGAATCCACCAGGACAATGACGAGCGCGGTCATCATGATCGCGGTCAGGATGGCATCGAGCCAGCCTTGAAATGCAGTCGCCGGATCTCGTGTCAGCGGAATGAAATTGCCGGTGATCGACAACCATCCGGCCGTCATTGTCGTGGTGGCCACAAACGCCAGCGGCAACAGCGTGACCCATGCATACCTCGCACGCTTGGAATTGATAATCACGGTCGTCCCGACGCACAGGGCGATTGACGCCAGCAATTGATTTGAAATTCCAAACATGGGCCAGATCGTGGAGATGGAACCGGTCAAAATAAAATAGGCCCAGGAAAAAACAATCACGGTCGTAGCAATAACACTACCCGGGATCCAGTCCGTTCTCGCCATCGGCTTCCAGGCCTTGCCCAGCAGTTCCTGAAGGATGAATCGGCCGACTCTCGTGCCTGCATCGATCGTCGTGAGGATGAAGAGGGCCTCAAATACAATGGCAAAGTGATACCAGTACGACATCAGATTTCGCAATCCGGGGATCGCGGTGAAGATCTGCGCCATGCCCACGGCCAGCGACACCGCCCCGCCCGTTCGGCCTGCAACTTTTTCTCCGACCTCTGCCTCCAGCATGGGCAGGTTCTTCGGAACCAACTGGTCGGCAATATCGGGGTTGGCCGCCCGAACCGCCGCCATCTTCTGCACCGGGACGTTGATGGTGTAGTAGTCTCCCGTGTACATGGAATTGGCGGCAACCAGGCACACGATCCCGACGATCCCCTCCACCAGCATGGCGCCGTATCCAATGGGACGAATGTGCGATTCCTTGGAAATCATTTTGGGCGTCGTGCCGGATCCGATCAAAGCATGAAAGCCCGAGATGGCGCCACAGGCGATCGTGATAAAGACGAACGGGTACACCTTCCCGGGGATGATTGGACCTCCTCCATGGATGAACTTGGTAAGCGCCGCCATTTTCAAGTCGGGGTGAGCGATCATCACCCCCAGGATGAGCGCCACGACCACGCCAATCTTCATGTATGAGCTGAGATAGTCGCGCGGGGAAAGCAATAGCCAGACCGGCAGCACGGAGGCGATAAAGCCATAGGCCGCCAACAACAAGGTGATCTGAGGATGATTAAACGAGAAGAAGCGTTCCAGCGCTGAGCCGGGGATCCATCGTCCCACAATCAAGGCGACGAGGGTCAGGGTGACGCCGAAGACGGTGGCCGGCATGACCCGTGGTTTCTCCCTCCGAAACATCCACAGGCCCATCACGATGGCGATCGGGATCGTCATGGCAATCGTGAATGTACCCCAGGAGCTTTCCCGAAGGGCATTGACGACCGCCAGTCCCACGCCTGCCATGGCAATCACCACGATCATCAGAATCGCGATTGCCGCTGTGTAACCCGAAAGGGAGGAAATCTCACCGCGCGCAATCTCGGCCAGAGACTTGCCGTCGCGGCGAACCGAGGCATACAGGATAATGATGTCGTGTACCGAGCCGCCCAACACCACCCCGAACACCAGCCACAGTAAACCCGGGAGGTATCCGAACTGCGCCGCCAGGACCGGGCCGATCAGCGGACCCGGCCCGGCAATAGCCGCAAAGTGATGTCCGAACAATACCCATTTGGGAGTGGGGAAATAATTCTGCCCATCGTAGAACCGGTAGGCTGGTGTCTGCCGCAAATCATCCAGCACCGCTACCTTTGTCACAATAAACAAGGAGTAATAGCGGTAGCCGATGGCGATCACGGCGAGGGCGCCAAGAATGATGGGCAGCGCATTCATGGAAACTCAGATGATTAGGATTAATGAGATGGGAGCGCTAAGGAGGATCCCGATTCTGTGGGTCTCATCCGCAGCCGTCTTCGTCGGAGGATTCTCGAGCGACGAGCTCTGCTTCACCTTTTCTAACAAACGACTCCAGACGGCAGAGAAAATCGTCCGAAGCAAAGCACTCCAATTGCGCCTCCAGTTCCCGGTCCAGTGCCTCTTGAAATGCCTCCTCGGAATACTGTACGAGCGATTGTTTCATCAGCCTCAACGGCAGCGGGGCACGCGTGATAATGGACTTTGCAATCGAAACGGACGATGCGGGCAAGTGCTCGGGTGGGACGACCTGGCTGACCAGTCCGATCCGGCAGGCTTCCGCGGCCGTGATCGTCTCCGCAGTAAAAAGCAATTCGCGGGCTTTGGATTCACCGACCAGCCGCGGCAACAAGAACGAAGCGCCAAAGTCCGCATGAACGCCAACCTTGGCAAAAGCCTGGGTAAAGGTGGCGGATTCACTTGCAATGCGGATGTCGCAGGCCATGGCGAGCGAAGCGCCACCTCCGGCGGCGGGCCCGTTCACTGCTGCAATCACCGGCATGGGCATTCGTCTCAGGAGCGTTACAACGCGCCGCCCGCCTTCCAGCAGCCGGCGGAATTCCTCTGTCCGGTTCTCGCGCCGCAAAGCCACAAGATAGTCGAGGTCGGCGCCGGAACAAAAACCGCGCCCCGCCCCTGTCACCAGGACACAACGAATTGTCTTCTCCTCGACCAGAAGCGAAGCAAGCGCCTCCCCCAGCGACTGGATCATCGTCGTGTCGAAGGCATTCAGCTTCGAAGGCCGATTCAGGGTGATCGTGGCGACGCGATCATGCTTTGCGATCAAAATTGATGTTGTCTGGATTGTAACCAATTCACACACCATCCCCACAACTGATGACCAACTCAGCGGAGAACCCATTCACAGAATTGCCGGGGCAAGCATCACACCACGCGAGACGGCACCCTCCGCCCTCAACCTCGTCCGCATCTCCCGTGAAACACCGCCCTCAACCCGGCGGCCATCCATCCCCCAACCCTGATCCCGTCAATGGACCCATGAGGCTCATGGGGCCGGCGTCTCTTCTTCTTCGGGGATACCCAACTGCTTCTTTGCCTCGGGGGACATCATTCTCGGGTGCCAGGGCGGCTCCCACACCACTTCGACGACGCAGTCCTTGACCCCATCGACCGAAGTGAGAATCCGCATCCTCGCATCTTCACTCATCATGACGTGAGAGGGGCATCCGGGTCCGGTGAGCGTCATCTTGACGTGGATCTTTCCCTCTTCATTATTGATATCCACGTCGTAGATGAGCCCCATGTCCACTATATTGATCGGGATCTCCGGATCGTAACAGTTTCTAAGTACCTCCATTACCCTTTCCTTGGTGATCATGGAATTCTCCTCATTTTCTTCCCTGCAAGCGCGCGTGGCATGAAGCGGCGGACGCCCTCACAGAAAGATTCTTACATTTGAAAATTGCCCGAGTTCGACCCATCCGCACAGCATGAAAGATCTATTTCCCTGTGAAAACGGGTTTCCTCTTCTCGAGGTAGGCGCTCAATCCTTCCCGCGAATCCTCGCTCTCAAACAACTCCTGCTGCATCTCCCGCTCAAGCGCGAGTCCTTCGTGAAATCCCACCTCCAGCCCTGAGATGACGCTGCGCTTGATGCGGCCCACGGCCATTGCCGCCTTGTGGGGTGGACAGAAATCCCGGGCATATTGCCTCACGTCATCCCAGAAACTTTCCTTCTCGAACACTTCACTCACTAATCCAAGTCTTTTCGCTTCCTCGAAGGTGATCAGCTTCCCGGTCGCCATCAACTCCAGGGAGCGGGTCCGGCCCAATACGCGGGCGAGCCGTTGGGTCCCTCCCGTTCCTGGCAGGACACCCAGCGAGACCTCAGGAAATCCCAGTTTGCCGGCGCCTTTAGATGCCAGTCGAACATCTGCGGCGAGGGCCACCTCCAGGCCGCCCCCGACACAGTGGCCGTTGAGCGCCGCAATGACCAGTTTGGGGGTCTGCTCCAGCCGGTTGAGGGTCTCATTGGCATGCAGGCAGAAATAATATTTATACGTTGAGGTCATTTTCGAGAGCAGGTCGATATTGGCGCCCGCACAAAAGAATTTCTCCCCGGCTCCCCGTAACACAATTACATGGACGGCATCGTCCATCCGGGCCTCGAGGATCGCGGAGTCGAGCTGCTGCATCAAGGCGTAAGAGTAAGTGTTCGCAGGGGGATCATTCAGTTCGACCACTGCAACCCCGTCCTCCAGGCGATAATCCACTAAGTTCTTTCCCATGTCGAAATTTCCTGTTCCGGCACGCGGGTCAGCCGCAATGAGATCAGTGGGTGGCTTCGGAAAAAGAGATTAGACATCGCGGCACCAAATCTGTCAAGGTACGATGAATCCCCTCCAAAATCGCGACTGACGGTCGCTCGTCTCCTCCTTATGAACCGCTTCCAGCCCTTGCGTACGCCGGAAGAGGTAATCCGAACCCGCTGAAATCAAAAAAATCCCGCACCTCAACTTGACATCGGGGAATCCCAATTTTACTTTTGGATTGAATGCAGCGCTCCAGTGGTTGGAGAGCAAGAATCAAACGTTAGAGTCTTGGAGGTGGAACTATGCTAATTCGATGGGCAGATCCGTTTCGCGACCTGCAGCTGTTTCAGGATCGCATGAATCGTTTATTTGACGAGGCGTTTTCCGGTCCCTCTGGAAGAACGCTCGGTCAAGAGGGGCTTTCCTCATCGTGGTCCCCGGCCGTGGACATTTACGAAACCAACGAGCAACTTTCATTTGCGGTTGAAGTGCCGGGGTTCAAACAGGAAGACCTCTCCATTTCAATTGAGAATGGCGTATTGACCATTCAAGGGGAGCGAAAGTTCGAGGAGAAGAAGGACGAAAAGAATTATCACCGCTTGGAACGGGCTTACGGTCATTTCGCGCGTACCTTCACCCTCCCCGGCAACCTAAACCCCGAGTCGATCAATGCCTCATTGAACGACGGCGTCCTCAGCATCAATATCGCGAAGCGGGAGGAGGCCAAGCCGAAGACGATTCAGATCGGGGTTGGAAGTCCTAAGGAGATCCCATTAAAGGCATCCGCAGCAAAGGGATAATCCTGGGAAGACGCGCCTGAGAAAGGGTGCTCTGTCGATCCAAGCTTTTCGAGCCAAGGGGACTGTCGGTCAAGGCCCGAAGCGCTCTTGCGCCGTGGCGCATAGCCCCACCGGAACTCCTCTTTAGGCCCGGAGGGCTCGAAGAATGTAGCCCCGTCTGAGCCCCGCGCTTTTTCTTTTTGCGGGGCGAGGGCGGGGTACCAATGAGTGAAAATGTAAGAGCCCCGCTGGCGGGGCGAAACATTATATTCAGTTCCACGTATACCGAACGTCCAATTCGATGCCTTGCACCTCGAAAGAACTCGCCCCCTCTTTGTCAAAAGAGATCTTCCGAGGGCGCCCCACTTGCCAGGAAAACATCCAGGGTCCCGACCTCGCTTCGTGAATCCAACCAGTGGAGCTGGGCTCCACCAATTCGTGAAATGGGAAGAGGAACGGGGGACGGAGAGAAACATGGCAGGGAATTGTTGTCAGCGTGGTCCGAAAATCCATTTGGGAGACTCTTGCGCCCCGCCAGCGGGGCTCAGATGTCATGGCGGGACCGCTACCCCACCCTCGCTCCGCCCCGCAAAGAGCGCGGGACGGATCTTCAGGTGGGGCTACATTCGGGCAGCCCTCCGGGCCTAAAGGGACAGCAGCCTTGAATTCTCACCCCCTCGTCACTACTCAGCCGTTCCCCATTAACGCGGGTTCCACCTCGGCGCCGCTTCCATTCCTACTTGTTCTTTACCGGATAGGCCGGGCGCTTCAACTGCTTCGGAGGATTCTTGTTGAGTTCCTCCATGACGACTTGAATCGCCTTTTCCAGTTGCGGGTCACGCCCCTGAATAACATCCGCTGGTGTCTGTTCCACTTCGATGTCCGGCGGGACGCCAACGTTCTCGACCACCCATCCTTCTTCGGTCCAGATCGCGAGGTTGGGTGCGGTCACAAAACCCCCGTCCATCAGAGGCGGAAATCCCAGGATTCCCACCAACCCGCCCCAGGTCCGCTTGCCGATGAGTTTCCCGATATTGAATTTGCGAAACATCCAGGGCAACAGATCGCCCCCCGAGCCGGCCGTCTCGTCGATGAGCATCACCTTCGTGCCCTGTATCGAAGCGGACGGGGTCTTGAGGTCCGCTCCATATCGCATGGCCCAGTAAGCGCTCAAGGGCCGCCGCAGGATGTCGATGTAGTAATCCGCCACCTGGCCCCCCCCATTAAATCGCTCGTCCACGATAATGGCGTCTTTGGAAGACTGCGGGAAGAAGTAGCGTTTAAAGTAGGTATGACCCAGGGTGCTGGTGTTGGGCACGTAGACGTAAGCCACTCGGCCGCCCGTCGCATCATCCACCTTCTTGAGATTTCCTTCCACCCAGTCGCGATTGCGCAAGGCCCCTTCGTTGGCGATGGGGACCACGGAGACGGTGCGAGCGCCGGTGCCATCGGGGTTGGGCCCGACCGTGATCTCAATGATTTTCCCTGAGGTATTTTCGAACCGGCTGTAGAGATCCGTCGGCGGGCGCAAATCCCTCCCTTGCACGGCGAGCAAGTACTCTCCCCCCTTGACGTCCACACCCGGTTCGGTCAGAGGGGACCGGAGTTCCGGATTCCAGTTGAGACCCCCGTACACCTTCTTGAATCGGTAGCGTCCATTCTCGACGGAATAATCGGCGCCCAGCAGTCCGCCCGGGACGTTCTTGGGCTGATAGAGAAAATCTCCGCCGCCGACGCGGTGGTGTCCCACAGAAAGCTCGCTGAACATCCATTGCATCACCCGGTTCAAGTCGCTCCGCGTCGCCACGTGCGGGAGGAACGCCGCGTATTTCTCCCGCATCGCGTTCCAATCCACCCCGTGCATATGGGGATCGTAAAAGTAATCGCGGTTGATTCGCCATGCCTCATTGAATATCTGCTTCCATTCGGCCCGGGGATCGATCAGCACTTCCATCGCGTCCGTGTTCAGCTTTCCCTGCCCCGGCGTGATCTTGCCCGTCGTCGGGACAATGCCGAAGCTCCCCTTCGAAGTATAGAGCAGCTTTTTCTTATCAAAGGAAAGTTCGAATTCCCGGACGTCGGTCATGAAGGATTCATCTTTCCTTTTGGCCAGATCGTATTGATGTAACGTCGTCTTCTCTTCATCACCCGGTCCGAATGCGGACTGCCCTCCGGGGGCGCCTTCAATAAAAAAGATCTGACCGGCGGTTCCGGCCTTCAGGTTGCGATAATCCCCTGCGGGGATCGGGAGGGCCACGATGCGATGGTTGAGTCCATCGAAATCAATGGAGAATGGCTCTGCAGGCTTGGTGGCCTCTTTGGGCTTCTCTTCCTTGGCCTTTTCTTCCTTCTGCGCTCCCTTTTCCTCATCGCTCTCCTTGGCCAGCGGCGAGGCGAGGTCCTTGCGCAAGACCGCCAGGTAGAGCGACCACGTGACACGCATGTCGGCGTTCGACATGGCAAACCATTCCTTCACCGGCCCAGCATCGGTGGAACTGAAAAAGTAGAGGTACTTTCCACTCTCGTCAAATACCGGCTCGCTGACTTCGCTCAGACCGTCCGTGATGGCGAAGGACTTGTCTTGATCGATGGAATAAACGTAGACCGCCTGAATGTACGCCTTGCTGTCCAAAGTGTAGGCAATCCACTTGGAATCCGGAGACCAGACATGGTGAATGGTCTTCGCGCGGCCGGGCCCATAAAGATATTCCGAACCGATCTTCTTTGACGTGCCCGTTTTCAGATCGAGCCAGAATAGGCTCCACGAGTTGTCCGAGTAAGCAATTTTCTGATTGTCGGGAGACCATGCAAGGTCCTCGTAGAAGCCCGCCCCCGACAACTTGATCTTGCGGACTTCTCCCTTGCCGTCCTGGTTTCGAATGTGAAGTTCGTATTCCCCCGATTCATCCGACAGGTAGGCGATGGATTTCCCGTCGGGAGACCAGGCGGGAGACCGCTCATTGACCGCGACCGTGTTCGTCAAATTGCGAGGATCACCCTTCTCCCCGGGCACCGTGAGGATTTCGCCGCGAAATTCAAAAACGGCCCGGGCCCCCGAAGGAGAAATGGCAGCGTCGCGAATATATTTGGACCCTTTCACGTAGCGCGGCCGTGTTTCCACCAGATCCGCGGACACGCCCACCGTCAGTCGGGTGCTCTTCAGGGTTGCGGGATCATAGAGGTGGAGGGATCCGGCTTGTTCATAGATGATCTGTCCTCCTCCCCTGGAGGCCGCCAGCACCGGAAAGTCTGTGTGAGCGGTCAGTTGCTTGATGGCCTTGGTCTTCAGATCATAGGAAAACAGGTTGAATTCCCCGTTCCGGTCGGAACGGAAATACACCATGTCGCCCATCCACATCGGATCCACGTCATTCGACCGGCCTTCGGGTTGAGGAATCTTCTCGATGGAATGGTCGCTGAACTGGTAAAGCCAGATCGTGGACGCCGTGCCTCCCCGATAATGCTTCCACTCGTTGAAGGCCTCGTAGAGCGGGTTGTAGGCCAGACGGGTGCCGTCCGGCGAGTAAGTCGCCTTGAAGGCATGGGGAATCTCGAGCGGTTCTTCGATCCCCCCTTTAACCGGGACGGTGAAGAGCTGAGTGTAGCGTCCAGTGAACACGGCGCGGGGAGAAGTAAACAGCACCTTTGAGCCATCCGGTGTGAACCCCTGGACGATGTCGGCCCCGGGATGCCAGGTGAGGCGCGTGGGGACTCCGCCGGTCACGGGGACCACGTACACATCCGTGTTGCCGTCGTATTGGGCACTGAAGGCGATCATCGAACCATCGGGTGAAAACGCCGGGTTCGACTCCACCCCTTCGTCGGTGGTCAGGCGCTGGACATTCTTTCCGTCCAGGCCCGCCACCCACAGATCACCCGCATAGATAAAGGCGATGTGCGTCTTGCTGACAGCCGGCTGGCTCAGAAGTCTTGTGTCATGAATGTCCGGACCTTGAGCGGCGGAGAGGGCCGACAGGAGCAGGAAGAGGATCACGGCGAACGCCATGAAAAAGACACGAGCTGAGGCTGTTCGAGGGTTTCTCTGCATGGTTTTTCCTTTCGCGATTGAGCGCTCTGAATTGAAAATGATTGCAACCGTCACTTAGCACAGGAGGGGCGGAGCGAGGCGGTCCCGCCCGTCGGGCAGTCAGGATGCGGGCACGCCGCGTAAAATTTCATCCCCGAGATTTAAACCAGGTGGCATCCTCAAAATAGGATTTCGTCTTTTCCTCCAGCAGGGCAATCTCGGTTGATTTCAGCGGCGAAAAAGATCGGGCAATCCCAATATTTTCTTCCAGGTGAGGAAGGGTATCAATGCCGACGATCACCGTTGACACCGGGAAGCTGAGCGTGTAACGCATCGCCTGCTCCATGGTGGTGAGACCGCCTTCCCGGAAGATGCGGCCCCGGGCCGGGATCTTCATCCCGATGATCCCCATTTTCTTCTCGACGGCCAGCGGAAGGAGATTTTCAATGAAGCTGTTGTGGTGCCGGTCCGCCGCGTTGAGCGCCATGAGGATGGTGTCGAATTCATACAGCTTGATCGCTTTGGCCAGTACAAAGGGGTCCCGATGGCCGGTGATCCCGATGTACTTGATGATCTTTTCGGACCGCGCCTTCTCCATGGCCTTGATCACGCCGTCGGCGGCAAACATGCGATCGAGATCCTCCTGCGATCCGACATGGTGAATCTGCCAGGCATCCAGGTGATCTGTCTGCAGGTTCTTCAACGTGCGTTCCAGCAGACGCATGGAACCCTCGTAGCTGCGGTCCTGCGTCTTGGAGGCGAGATAGACCTCCTTCCGCCGGGTCTTCATCACTTTCCCGATATAAGTCTCGCTGATGCCGTTCCCGTAGGCCGCCGCGGTATCAACATAGTTGACGCCGAGGTCGAGCGCTCGATGAATGATGGCCACCGACGCCTCTTCGGTGCCGGCCTGCTCGAGCGTCGATTGTCCGCCCAGGCTGAAGAGGCACACGGAGTGCCCGGTTTTGCCAAGGGGTCGCCTGGGCATCTTGGTTGGAGCGGAACTCTCCGCTTCTCTTCCCCACACACTCGTCACTTTCCCTTCTCCTAAGACCGTGATCCCCGCAACAGCCCCTGCGGTTGTTTTCAAAAACCCCCGACGATCCACTTTGCGGCTCATGATGGCCTCCGACGAAAATTTAAATGCTTATTCAACGGACGATTGCGTACAACAACTGATCAATATTCTTCCCGTCTTTCACCACACTCTTTCTCAACCGGCCCTCAAAGACATAGCCCGCCTTTTCGAGCACTCGGGCCGATGCGGGATTCCACTCGAACACACCGGCATAAAGACGCACAAGATGGAAATGGGCGAAGGCATACTCGGTGACCGCCTTCAGGGCCTCGGTGGCGATCCCCTTCCCCCAGAAAGGTTCGCCCACCCATAAGCCGACCTCGGCCGACTGCCGGTAGATGTCACTCTGGGGATAGAATCCAATCCCCCCGATGAGTTCTTTTGGAGAGGCGATGGCAAAGTGTGTTTCGGGTTTTTGCGCCATGGCGTAATGGATCCAGCCGAGCGCAGCCTCGGTCGTGTAGGGGTGGGGAAAGGTATCCCAAAGATTTTTTGCCACGTTCCAATTATTCGCGTACAGGACGAGTGGAGCCACATCCGTGATTTCAAAAGTCCGGACCTTCCATGAGCCGATTGGAATTTCCATTATTTAGCACCTTTGAAGAGTAACCGCAACACCGGCGGGGTCATCAAGGTCGTGATCATCGTCATCACAATGACCACGGAATAGGCGGCATCCGTAATGGTATGCAGGCGGAGCCCCACCAGCGCGACGATGATTCCCACCTCGCCCCGTGGAACCATTCCGAACCCTACGCGAAGCGCGGCATGCATCCCCATCTTCCAGGCGCCCAGGCCGCAACCGATGAGCTTGGTGAGGATGGCAATCCCCGTGATCACCAAGGCCGTGGTCATGATGCCGCGATCCCGGAATGTCGTCAGATTCAGCTGTGCACCCATGACCACGAAGAAAAAGGGCACGAGAAACTCGTAAAGGGCATGAGTCTTCTCTTCAATCCCCCAGGCTTCCCGTTGGTCGGCGATGGCGAGTCCCGCCAGAAACGCGCCGATGATGGCTGCCATGCCGATGTAGCTGGCTGCAACGGAAAGCCCCAAACAAGCCAGGAGCGCAATGATGAATGCAGGATTCCTCGTGTTCATCCGGTCGAGGCGGGGCCTGATCCGACCGGCGACGCGGCTGCCCCAGAACACCATGATCAGGGTAAAGGCCACGGCTTCCAGGACGACGAACCCAATGGAAACATAGTGGATCTTGCCGTTGGAGAGAGAACTCACAATCGCCAGCAGGATCATCCCCAGGATATCATCGATCACGGCGGCTCCCAGGATAATGCGCGCCACTTCGGTGCTGAGGATATGCATGTCGGCCATCACTCGAGCGGTGATTCCAACGCTGGTGGCCACCAGGGCGGTCCCAATAAAAATCGCTTCGAGCGTGGAGTGGCTGACCGCTTTCATATAGACGAAGCCCCCCACAAAAGGGAGGACCACACCGAGCACGGCGACCAGCGCCGCTCGTCCGCCCACCCGCAACAATTCGCTCGGCTGGGTCTCCAGCCCCACCACGAACAGCAGGATGATGACCCCGATCTCCGCGATCCCCGTCGTCAGCTCCGAGGGCGAGACAATCTTCAAGACGTAAGGACCCAGAAGAACCCCGGCAAGGATCTCCCCAATCACTGCAGGCTGCCGGACACGCTCACAAATCTCGCCCAGAAGTTTCGCCGCGGCGAACATCAAGAAAAGCTCGAACAGGATTTGGGTCGAATGTTCCAAGAAGCCTCTCTGACCGTGCGTGGGTGGTGATGAAGCCGGGTCTTCAAAAGACTCTGATTATCGCCACAGCACCTCTCTTCATACAAGCGATTTCGGAGCCTTCGTCTGAGTGTCGAGCGCAACGCCCAGGAGGACTTTATCCAACCCGCCGCCCCGTGAGATGAACCGCTGGCAGCACGCCCCTGAGGACGCGGTGTGGCTTGCCTCCCCATTCCGGCTGCATCATTGCCGGGCGGGCGGTCCCGGCCTGATCAGGAGAAACCCTCTTTTGACCTCCCCCGCGCATTTCGTTATAATGAGGAGTAGTCGCTCCTGAGTTGGATTCCTCTTATGCTGCCTCCCATGAAAAAGCAGGCACTGCTCGTCGATGATGAGGAGTCGATCCGGCATTTGCTGGTCGAAATCTTCAACAGTGAATTCCCTGACATCGAAACCGCGACGGCAGCGAATGGTCAGGAAGCCATCGAAAAACTCCGCCAGAACGCCTATGACATCCTGGTGACCGACCTGAAAATGCCCGAGGTCGACGGCCTGCAGGTCCTCGAAGAAGCCCTCACACTGTATCCTGACATCGTGGCGATCGCGGTGACCGGCTATGGCACCATCGAAACCGCCGTCCGGGCCATCAAGCTGGGGGCCTTCGACTACATCACAAAGCCATTTGAAATAACCGACTTTCAGCTGACCCTCCGCAGGGCCATTGAGCAAAAGGAACTCCGCGAAGAGAACCTGGCGCTGCGAACCCAGCTCAAGGAGCGTTATAGTTTCTCCAACATCATCGGCAGCAGCTCGCCGATGCGGAAGATATTTGACGCTATTGCGATGATTGGTCCCACCTCTTCCACGGTCCTGATTACCGGCGAGACGGGAACCGGAAAGGAATTGATTGCACGGGCGATCTATTACAACAGTTCCCGTCGCGAGCAGAAGCTGGTCTCCATCAACTGCGGCGCCATCCCGGAAACCCTGCTGGAGAGTGAGTTGTTTGGGCACGTGCGGGGCGCCTTCACCGGCGCGCATCAGAACCGAATCG
This sequence comes from Terriglobia bacterium, assembly GCA_020073085.1. Taxonomy (NCBI): domain Bacteria; kingdom Pseudomonadati; phylum Acidobacteriota; class Terriglobia; species Terriglobia bacterium. The sequence goes on from JAIQFV010000045.1 coordinate 13,514, forward strand.
GCAAGTTCGAACAAGCCCACCGGGGAACGATTTTTCTGGACGAGATCGGAAACATGAGCCCGATGCTCCAGGTGAAGCTGTTGAGGATTTTGCAGGAACGGGAGTTTGAGCGGGTGGGAGACAACCGTACCATCAAGGTGGATGTGCGCGTCATTGCCGCCACCAGCGCCGACCTGGCCACGCGCGTGGCGCAGGGAACCTTCCGGGAAGATCTCTACTACCGGTTGAATGTGATTCCCATCGTCGTCCCGCCTTTGCGGGAGCGGCGGGAGGATATCCCCCTGCTTGCCCAGTTTTTTTTGAAGAAGTATTCCGACGGGCAGGGAGAACAGAAGGTCATTGCCCAGGATGCGATGCGCCTGCTTCAGAACTACCCATGGCCCGGCAATGTGCGGCAGCTGGAAAACGCGATCGAACGGGCGGTCATGATGGTCCGCAACCGCAGTCAGATTCACATTGAAGACCTCCCGCCGGAGATCCAGGAGGCCCCGCTCGCTGCCACCGGGTCCACGTTCCAGATCCCTGAGGAGGGCATCTCGTTGGACCAGGTGGTGGAGGACACCGAGCGCCGACTCATCATGGAAAGCCTCCAAAGACACCATGGAAACAAGCAGAAGGCCGCCGATTTTTTACAGATGAACCGCACCACGCTCATCCAGAAGATGAAACGCCTGGGAATCGAACTGCTCCCCGCCGATGCTCCCATTCCCGTAAAAAAAGACTAAAGTTTTTCCCTGACCCGGACGTAACGAATGGTAAGGGTCAGGCAGGAAACTTTGCAGATGGCTGAAAGGCGCCTCGGGTCCGGCGGTACAAAGAAACGGCACACGGAGCAGCCAAGGGCTTCAACAGGAAGGTCAGGTCAGAGGCGTTATGGCTCGTCGATGGATTATGAATCGGAGAGATCAAGCAGCAGAGGCATTCACCATGTCGATAGAAGAAAAAACGGGTGAACGGAGTGCAGGCCGATCAACCTTCATTACCCGGATTGAGGAAGAACGCGCCCACCGGATCGAAAGGTTGCGTCGCGCCATTGCGGAGGGGACTTATACCGTCCCGACAGAAGACGTGGCCGAGAAGATAATCAACCGCTTCATGCGCCATTCCTGAATCCCCCAGACTTCAGAAGTCGTTGTGTAGTTCGGAACTGAAATGGGCCACGCCGCGCGTCCTGGCAGGCCGGGCACTTCCAAAATCACCCCCACCCTTTCAATGTCTGAAATGTCGAATCCCGGTAAACACCATGGCGAGGTCCTTCTCGTCAGCGGCGGCGATCACTTCTTCATCCCGGACCGAGCCGCCCGGCTGTATGAAAGCGGTGGCCCCTGCCTTCGCCGCTTCATCCACGCCATCCCGGAACGGGAAGAAAGCATCCGAAGCCACCACGCTGCCCGCCAGCGGTTGTTGGGCCTTCATCACGGCGATCTTCACGGCATCCACGCGACTCATTTGACCGGCTCCGATCCCGAGCGTTTGTTCGCCTCGGGAAAAAACGATGGCGTTCGACTTGACGTGTTTGACGACGCGCCAGGCAAACCGCAGGCCCTGCCACTCTCGATCGTTCGGCGGACGACGCGAAACCACTTTGATTGAAGGCTCGTCGAGGAGTTTCGTATTGCCGGTCTGCGCAAGAAATCCCCCATCAATCTGCCGAAATTCAATGTCCCGATTTTCAGGAAGAGCCCCGCTCGTCTCGGGGAGAGAAGACGAATCCGGGGGTTGGGTCGCCCGTTCGATCAGACGCAAGTTTTTCTTCTTTGAGAAGATCTGGCGAGCTTCGCCGGAATATCCCGGGGCGACAATCGCTTCGACGAAGATCTTGGCGACCTCTTCTGCCAGGGATTGATCGACGGGGCGGTTAAAGGAAAGCACCGATCCGTATGCCGAGACGGGATCGCATGCCAGAGCGAGCTGATAGGCGGCGGTGACCGTTTCCCCGGACGCCACTCCGCAGGGATTGTTGTGCTTCATAATCACGGCAGTCGGCCGGTCAAACTCGGTCGACAATCGCCAGGCGGAGTCGAGGTCCAGGAGGTTATTGTAAGAGAGTTCTTTGCCCTGAAGGGGTTCCGCGGTGGCGATGACGGAGCGAAGCTGCCTTCCCTTTCGGTAGACGGCCGCCCGCTGATGCGGATTCTCCCCGTAGCGCAATTCACGGACCTTGTGGATCCCGATGAAGCGGACCGCCGGAAGCTCCTGGCGGTGGCGTACAATCTCATCGCTGCCCGCCTCACCGCTCCAATCGCTCAATTCTTCCACGATGGCAGCATCATACCGAGCGACTTCTTCGTATGCCTGTTGGGCCAGCTGCAGGCGCGTACTCAGGGAAAGGTGTCCCCCGGCCTCCTCCAACTCGCGCAACACATCGCCATACTGTCCGGGTGACACCACCACCGCCACATGACGAAAGTTCTTCGCCGCAGCACGCAGGAGTGTGACCCCGCCGATATCGATGTTTTCAACGAGCTCTCCCGGATTCGCGTGGCGATGTTCCCTCACGGACTCGAAGGGATAGAGGTTCACCACCACCAGATCGATGGGATCGATTCCCAGCTCCTTCAGGGTCTTCATGTGATCCGGATCATTTCGATCGGCCAGCAACGCCCCGTGGATGTGCGGGTGAAGGGTCTTGACGCGCCCTCCCAACATCTCCGGGGAGGCGGTAACTTCGGAGACATCCCGGACTGCCAGGGAAGCACCGCGGATCAACTGCGCCGTTCCTCCGGTAGAAACCATCCGGATCCCCAGTGCGGCCAGTCCGCGGGCCAAATCCACCAGTCCGGTTTTGTCATGGACGCTGATCAGCGCGCTCGATATTCGTGTTTGCATGGCTGTAGCCTCGGGATGAAGGGTTGGTGTTGAAGAGTGTCCAATCGGGAAGAGTTATGATTTGACCGGTTCGGTCGGAGCCGGATCCGCGCTCCGAACGGGGGCGGCTTGGAATTTGACGTGGTCGTCGACCAGCACAATCATGAAGGCGACACTGGTGCAGTGTTCCGATTTCTTGAGTTGTTCCGCCTTCTGGCTCACGAATTGTTCGAATGCACCGAGCGACGGCAGACTGGAAGAATCGTGATAGGTCTCCTTGCAGTCCTTGAGATTTTCGTAAAGTTTTAGGATTTTGCTGTGCTCCTCTTCCGGCTTAAGAATCACTTCCTTGAAGAGGACCTCCTGGCCTCCGGAGGGTTTGGGCGGCGGGGGCGGGGCCGGCGGGGCTTCCTCGACGTGGACCCGTCTTTCGATTCCCTCCTCCCGGGCCCGCATCCGGTTACGCCACAAATCGCTAAAAAGCGAGAATCGCGAAGCCAACGAGTTGTAGCGGAAGCGTTGATGCAAGTTCAGGTTCTGGGTATCCCCGTACTTTTTCAGAATATGTTCGACGCGGGCGCGCCGATCGACGGGAGGCTTCTTGGAGCCCCCGTTGAAGAAAATCTCATATTCGATCTTGAGTTTGCGGATGTCGTCGGTCAACACATCCAATTCTTCATCGACAGTCATATGCGCTTCAAAGTCTAGAATCTCGACCCTACGGCGTCAATCAAAAAGTTGACACCTGATGAACGATCCTCGAATGGGAGGTCGATTGGATCATTATCATATCGTTATTGGCAGGCATTGAACTCATCGCTGTCCACATTCGGTTGTATCCGGACTGGAGATTCTGCTTGACGACAGAGTTTCATTGTGTCGACTATTTTCTGGAGAGATTGCACTCGCCCCCCCCCGATACGGGGACAACATCTCTATTGTGAAGCCAAGGTGTTCTCTAATTAAGGAGAACGCGTGATGAAGGACCATTGTAACTGGTGCCACCAATCAGAGGCCCCCATTTTTTTGGCGGACCATTCAGGTCCTCTTGACATGGGAAAGTCTTTTCGATGTCCGCAGTGTGATCGCGGGATCACTCTGGTAACGATTCGTAGGGCTTGCGAGTTGGTTAATGTGAGCAAGAAGACTATGTATCATTGGATACACAAGGGGCGAGTAAGCACCCAGAAAATAGCCAGCGGCAGGAGGCTTATCTGTCTAAGTTCGTTGCTGATTCCTTCTGGCAAAGACTCCGATGTGCATCTGGAACTTCGAATAGATGAACCATAGAAACTGTCGCAAAGCGTTACTTTCTGTGAAGTCTGGGTAATTGACATCATTGGGGGCTTCTTATAACCTTTCAACGCTAGATCAACGGCCCCTGCAAGAAACCCTTCGATATCGCTTTCCACTTAATTGCCTACCAACAAAAGGAGGAAGAAGTTTATGAAACGCTTATTGTCGTCTCTTATCTTGATTTGTGTGGCCTTACTCTTGACCATCAGTCTGGCATCAGGGATCGCAAAGGCTCAATGTTCGGTTGTGATAACTGGTGTTGATGGAAACAGCGGAGCCGGGTTCTCTTGTCTTAACACTGGCGAAGACGCCAACTTTTGTTATTATGACTGCACCTGTACCGGGAGCAAGGCAATTTGTGACAAACTGTATAAGGCGGCCGGGTTGGTGGACCCGTAGACTTTTCCGCGCGAACCGGACAGTGCTCAATGCAATTTGTCTCTGGTGCGAGGACTTGTACCAATCTGAGGTGACACCTCTGCTGCACCGACCAGCTTGAGGCGCAGCAGGGGTCAATTCAAGATGTATCGAAATCGAGATGCTCTCCATAGGAGAGAAGATCTAACCATTGGAGATCCGACAAACTTGACGGTTGAACGGGGATCGATAAATCATGCCAGTAGAACCCAAATGGCCTGGGTGCACAATCAAGTCGGATTATGCGGAACCAATTAATGTCAATGATGATAATTGAAACGCGGGCTGTTTTGGCTACTCGTCCGCAATAGAAACATTGGGTATACTTATGCACACCGAGAGCTCTCTAAGCGGTGAGATTGGACGGTCTCAATTCGTCCTGGGCCTCATGATAGTGGCCAGCTTATCGATGACTCATCTGGGCACACTCTCACAGATCACCTATGCGCAAGATCGAAAACCCGCGGGGACTGTATTTCGGAGGATCGAACCCAACCTCTACTCTCCACAGCTTTATGCCGAAAAACTAATAATGAGATTCGCCCTCGTGGACTTGCCAGGTGCCAAAGATGTTGGGAGCACCTGGGAGGTCTCTTACCGGATGTACTTTATCTCGGAGGATGAATATGAACAGGTTAGCGCCAATCTGTTGAAACAGCGTGCCCCCGAAGGCGGTTCTCTGAGCTGGAATCCTGATCCAGTACAATTTCCCAAGAAAATGATTCTAGGCGAAGGACAATTTAAGAAGAATGACCTGGGATCATTCGAAGATAGAACGTTCGTTCGTGACAATGTCGTCTTCAAATCAATGATCCCCGAATACGATCAAACAAAGTTCGGCTACTTGATGACTAGCTATTCTGTCAAGATCTTTGATGCCCACCTGAAAATATCGCTCTATCGTTCAAGTATTTTCCTAACCCGTGTGTTTGACGATGATCCCAAACGGCCGAATCAACCTATTGCGAGAAGCGAATTGTATGTAAATTTCTACGTCACACCCAAAGGAGAGCTTTTCACCTCCCAAGCGCCTCGAAGCTCTGGCGACACTCGCTGGTAGAAGGGGGCCAAGGCATGACAATATCTACTAAATGGATTATCGGGCTTAGCATTGGTCTTTCGATTGTTTTCTGCTCAAGCTTTGCATTCTTTTATAGTCGAAGGCACTGCTGTCCAAATTAGCTGAGATTCAAGACCCTGACCCGCATGAATATTGGTTAAAACTGTTGTGATTGTCGATTTTCAAGTTCAGGTCTCCCATTCTGCTGTCCCAGTTAGCGATAGGAAAATTCCAGTTGTTGG
>JAIQFV010000046.1 GCA_020073085.1 Terriglobia bacterium
TAGGCCCGAAGGGCTGTTAGATTGTAGCCCCACCTGAAGCTCCGTCCCGCGCTCTTTGCGGGGCGGGGCGAGGGTGGGGTGCCGGTCCCCCCATTTAGGCCCGAAGGGCTGTTAGATTGTAGCCCCACCTGAAGCTCCGTCCCGCGCTCTTTGCGGGGCGGGGCGAGGGTGGGGTGCCGGTCCCCCCATGACATCGGAGCCCCGCTGGCGGGGCGAAAGAATCTACCGAATGGATCTATCGACAACCCTGCAATAATTCCCTGCCATGTTCCACTCCGCAATGCTTTCTCTCCACCCCCGTTTCCCCTTCTCGTTTCACGCATTGGTGGAGCCCAACTCTCCCGGTTGGATTCACGAAGCGATATCGAAGCCCGGGAGGTTTTCCTGGCTACGGGAGCGCCCTCGGACGATCTCTTTACTGCAAGAGAGAGCGAACTGTTTCCGAGTGCAACGAATCGAATAGGACCTTCGGCAAACTTGGATGTGGGACATCGTTTCGCCCCGCCAGCGGGGCTCTTACCTTTTCTCTCATGGGTACCCCGCCCTCGCTCCGCAAAGAGCGCGGAGCTTCAGACGGGGCTACATTCTTCGAGCCCTACGGGCCTAAAGCAAGGGATACAGATCCCTTGGGACCGCAGAACCGCCAAGGGGGTGAACTTTGTAGGTCGGGGGCGGGGATGGAACGGGCCGGTAGCCCGGAACCCGTCGACACGATTCGAATCCATTTTCTTTTTTCTGTGATGAGATTAGACTAAGCCCCTACTCATAGAGGGAGGGCCTATGCGAAAACTGGGAATTATTCTCGGAATTGTCGCTGCAATCATTGTGTTGGCAGCGGTTGCAGTGTGGGCACTTTTTGATGTGAATCGCTATCGCGGACGCATCCAGGCGGAGTTGGAGCAGCGCACCGGCAGGGCGGTGACCCTCGGGAACATGAACCTGGGATTGTTGCCTCCCCGGTTCCATGCTGAGAACCTGCGGATCGGCGAAGATCCCAAATTCGGCGGATCCCAGCCCTTTGTTCATGCCGAGCGGCTGGATGTCAGCGTTCACCTGCTCCCTTTGCTCTCGGGACACTTCGAAATTGACTCTCTCGATTTGCAGCAGCCGCAGGTCGAGCTCGTGAAGAACAGCCAGGGAGTCTGGAATTTCTCTTCGCTGGGTTCCAGCCCCTCTCAAGTTTCTTCGCCGGGATCGGCAGGCGCTCAGACCCCGTCCGGCGATTCAACGCCTTCGTTCTCTCTGGGCCAACTTGCTGTCCATGGCGGCCAGGTAGCCCTGACGGACCTTCAGAAAGGCGAGGCGCGCACCGTCTACGACCATATCGATTTGACTCTGCGGAATTATGCCTCGGGGAAGCCATTCTCCATTGAAGTTGCGGCTCATCTGCCGGGCAAGGGCGCGCAGGAGCTAAAACTCCAGGGTGAATTGGGTCCCCTGTCAGAGGGCGACCCGGCCGGAACGCCTTTTCACGGCACGCTGAACCTCAAGGAAGTCGGCATTGCGGGATTGCAGAAGTTCCTGGGTATCGGCGCATTGTCCAATGCCGATGGCATGTTGTCGGCAACGGCCAAGCTCGACAGTACTTCCGGCAAAGTGTCCGTTGCGGGCGATTTGAAAGCAGAAAAGATGCGAGTTCATGGCCAGGACATTGACTATCCCATCCTGGCCACCTATGAAATAACCGACGATCTGAAAGGCGATCTGATCAGTATTGAGCGGACCACCATCCAGCTCGGGCCAACGCCATTCTCCATCAGCGGTACCGTAAACACTCGACCCACCCCCGTGCACCTTGACCTCATTTTAAAGGCCGGCAATGTCTCCATCCTCGAGGTTGCCCGGTTGGCGTCATCTTTCGGGGTCGCCTTTTCACGGGACACAACTGTGAACGGACGGACCAGCGCCGACCTTCGGGCTCAAGGTCCAGCCAACAATCCCACCGTCACGGGTACGCTGACGGGACAGGGACTGGTGATCACCGGCAAAGCGGTCCCCCAGCCCGTCGGAGTTCGCTCGGTGGAACTGACCCTGACCCCGACCGAAATTCGCTCCAACAGCTTTGATGCCACTTCCGGAAAGACCACGGTCAACGTGCGCTTTGTCCTTCAGAACTACGCATCGAAGTCCCCTACCCTGGATGCGGCGCTGCGTGCTCCTTCTGCCACACTGCCGGAGTTCCTGAGCATCCTCAAGGCCTGCGGTGTCACCGGCCTCGATAAGATCAGCGGCTCGGGAACCATCGATGCGGACCTGAATGCCTCCGGCCCGTTGGAGTCGGTGGCCTCGACCGAAATCCTCAAAAAGCTCAACGGGAATGTGCGCTTGAACTTCACCACCGTGCGGGTGGCGGGGACGGATGTTGGCTACCAGCTGGCTTCGATTGGAGGGTTCCTGAAGTCGGCTCAAAAAGACCAGGGGGCTACCAACATCTCCCGCTTGACGGGGAACATTCAAATCAAAAATGGTATAGCCCAGACGAACGACCTGCAGGCCCTGCTCGATATCGGAAACATCGGGGCGACCGGCACCGCCAATCTCGCAACCGAGACCCTGGATCTACGCATGAATGCCGTCCTGTCGAAGGTGTTCAGTCAGACGGTGGGGGGCACGAGCATCAGCGGGTACATGAACACCGTGTTGGCCAACAGTGTGGGCGAGCTGGTGATTCCCGCGATTGTGACCGGTACCTTCCAGAATCCGAAGTATGCGCCCGACCTCAAGCGGATGGCCCAGATGAAGCTCAAAGGACTGCTCCCCAGCTCCGATAATCCCTCCGCCGGCATATCCACGCTATTGGGTGGGTTGTTGGGAAAGAAAGAGGCGAACAAGGACCAACAGCCCGGGCAGAACGCAACCCCTGCCAATACCCTTGACCAGCTTCTGCGCGGGCTGATTCCCGAGAAGAAGAAACCGCAACCGCCACCAAAGTAAAATTCGTACCGGTTTGAATTTTGGGACGAGCTTCACTGTCAACAACCCATCCAAAATGATCCGGCGGCCTCAGAGCGACCGCAGGAACGCGAGGAGCTGTTGTTTCGCGCGAACCTTCAAGGCGATGAACTTGAGCCGCTCGACCGTGGCCTCTCCCCGGTGCCGCAGGATGGCATCGGTGAAGGTGAGCGATGTGCCGTCGTGCATGAGCCGGCTCCGGGTGCGGACGCCCCACAGCGGCGGCGTGCGCATCCGGTTGGCAGTCAATTCGTACTTCGGCTGCATGTCCCGGTACAGTTTCCCGTAATGTTCCTCGACGGGAATTGAGATGCCGTCGCCCGTCCCCACATCGTGCAGCAGGAAATCACTAAAGGGATGAAACGTCTTGGCGCCCAAGGCGGTCGGGACTGTGAACGCACCCCCGTTAATCTGCGTTCCCGCCGGCTCGGTCTGCAAGGTGCGAACATGACACCGCGCGCAACCGACGGAGTCAAAAAGCTCCGACCCCTTCTTTGCGTCATCGGTCTGGGCGAGTTTGGCGTCCCTCGGAGGAGCCTTGGTGGCACGCATGAAGCGTGCAAAATGGTCGATATCCGCCAGCCCGTCATCCCCCGTCTTGTCTTCAGGGTCCTTCACCGTGTCGCAAACGCTCGTGATTTCATCGGGCTGAAGGCGGCTGGTGATCCCCATTTCATTGAGGTACGCATCGGCGGCGAAGGAGAGCAAGCTGGCATGCTGGTCCTTCCAGCCGAACTTTCCAATGGCATATTTCCCGGGGGACTCCAGCACCGGCACCGAAATGGCCTTGCCACAGATCCTGCCGTGCGTTTCGCGGCACTGGCGAGACGCGATCTCCGTGAAGGTTGCATCCGACACCGCCTCCACGAACCCGTCTCCCAGGAGGTTCAATGAAGTCCGGAGCGTTCGGATATTCTCCGTTTCCGGCACACGTTCCTGGATTTCGTGGTCCGGGAAGGATCCATTCGGACAAATGGCACGATCATTGATGAGGGACCGGCCAGTGATCAGCACGCTACCATCCGCGATCGGAATACTGGGATTGACGAAGTTCCCCTTGTGGTCTCGATGGCCCACGCGCAACTCCGTGACCTGGCTGAGACCCCCCGACTGCGGGCTCTGGTGGCACTCCCGGCAGGATTGGGCATTGTAAATCGGGCCGAGCCCATCGGAGATCACTTCGACCCCGTCAAAAATTCCCAGGTCAACCTGATGCGTCGGGGTATCTACAAAACCGTTGCTGGCACCATCAAACGCCGCCGGGGCCTCCTCCGGCCCTGACCCGGCAGCGATCAAGAGCAATCCCAATGCGAGGAGCGCGAGAGTGCAAAGAAGAGTTCTCATAAGCACCTCCTGTGATTTAGATTGAGTTCTGAAAGCGGATGGAGTTACAGCTGAATGTTGAATGGAACCACTTCCAAAGTCCCCTCGACTCCGGAAGTCGCTGAACATGAAGCTCCTGCCACATCCGGCCCGCCTCTTCACCTGTCCCGATACAAATCGGGAAGCTGCTGCCGAAGATGCTCGACCTTCGGAAGATCGTTGAAGACGATGTAAGGGTTGTGGGGATGTTTGGCGGCATAATCCTGATGGTAGTCCTCGGCGGGATAAAATCCGCTCAGGGCCACGACCTGGGTCACGATCGACCGCGAAAATGCCCTGCCCTGGTTGAGCTGATCGATATAGGCTTGGGCGATACGTCGTTGCCCTTCATTGGCGAAAAAGATGGCCGAGCGGTACTGCGTGCCGGTGTCCGGTCCCTGCCGATTGAGCTCCGTGGGATCATGCGCCACCGAGAAGAACACCTTGAGCAGTTGGCCAAACGAAACCTGGGAAGGGTCGTAAACGATTCTCACCGATTCGGCATGTCCCGTCTCACCCGAACTCACGTCCTCATAATCCGGGTTCTTAACGGAGCCGCCGGAGTATCCTGAGGTCGCACTGCTCACCCCCTTCACGTGTTCGAACACGGCCTGAATCCCCCAGAAGCATCCACCGGCAAGGACGACGGTCTGTTTCCCCGCCTTCGCGGCCAGAGGGTCGTCGATGACCGGATTGGGTATCTTCAGGGAGGCCGCCCCGGAGGCGCTGCACGCCTCCAAAACAACCAGAACAAGCAAACTGGAAACGAAAGCCATCCTGCGGACAAGAGAGCGGGACATTTCGAGATCTCCTTCTTGCGAACAATCCCCGGGCGGAGCCCGCCTGTTGATTTCCATGGCGGCCAGCCGGGCTATCCCTTTCACGCGGAGAAAGCAGCGTCTTTCCTGTCAATTTTGGATTTCCACTTCAAGTGGAAATCCAATGGATTGTCGGAAGAGATTAGATTTTATACCCGCGCGCCCCGGTTCGGAAGCTTAAATTAGTGAGTGTGCCGCTTCTTTCGAGCCAAGTGTTGTTCCAGAGCGTCCAGCCGGATCTCCCCGAACCGGCGGTAATGGTCCAGCCACGCCGTGGCGCGTTGCAGGGGTCGGGCGACGAGCCGGCAATGGTGCTGCCGGCCCTGAATCTCGCGCCTCACGAGGCCGCTCGTTCCAGCACCCTGATGTGTTTCAAAACGGCGCTCAGCAACATCGGGAATGACCGTGTCTCCGGCTGTCGTGTTATACTCACCACCCCATGACTTTCGACGACTATCGGCGTTTCTACGCCGATGAAATCCGCTTTGCGGCCAATATCACCTCACCCGCGCTCATCGAGGCTTTTGCGCGTGTGCCAAGGGAGAAGTATCTCGGCCCCGGACCTTGGCAGATCGCGTTTCCCGACCTGGCCCGAGGGGGAGCCGTCCACACGACCATCGACGACCCGCGCCATCTTTATCACAATGTACTGATCTCGCTCGACGCCGCTCGCAACCTGAGCAACGGTCAACCCGGCTCGTTGGCGCACTGGATCAATGCGCTGAACCTGAAGGCAGGGGATCGTGTCTTCCACCTGGGTTGCGGCGTCGGCTACTACACGGCGATCATGGCCGAAGTGGTGGGAGCGGGCGGCAGCCTCGTGGCCGTTGAGGTGGACGCCGGTCTGGCGGCCCGCGCCAAGGAGAACCTGGCTGATTATCCTAATGTAACGGTGCACGCCGGGGACGGCGCAACCGTTGATCCGGGCCGCTGCGATGCCATGCTCATCAACGCCGGAGTGACCCATCCGCATCCTCCCTGGCTTGAGCGGTTAGGCCAGGGCGGGCGCATGGTCCTCCCTATCACGGTCGCCCGGGGAACCACGGGATTGGGCCAGGGCGTCATGGTAAAGATCGTCCGCAAGCGCGGCGACTTCACCGCCGACATCGTTACCTATGTGGCTATCTATTCATGCTCGAGCGTGCGCGATCCGGAGTTGGAGCTGGTTCTTGGAAAGGCCATCGCCACGGGGGCGCTGATGAAATTGAAGTCGGTGCGGCGGGATTTTCACGAGCCGGCCGACACCTGCCTGGTCCACGGCCGCGAGGTTTGTCTCAGCAGCGCTGAAGTGGCGACAGGGCTCGAGGGTGCAGCGCGGACGGCAGAATAGCAATTATTGAGGATGATAAATTACAGTGACACATGAAAGCATCTCGCGAAATGGTGTGCTTGGGTAGCCGGGATCCCCAAGAACGGGATCCCGGCTACCAAAGCTTCCAGGTCTACTAATGCGGAGATACTCCTGGCTCTTGTGCGGCGTTATGGTGTTTTCAGTCCCCCTGAGTGGACAGTCGCCGGAGAATCCGGTTCGTACCATCCCTCTGCCGGCGGGTTGCCAGCATCCCTTTCGAGAGCTCTATCGATACAACGAAGGGCGACGGCTCGGCCTTCAAGCCAGCGTCGGTTTTTGCCGCATCATCATATCCAATGGCAGCGTAAGGGAGTTTGCGGAGGGTCGAATAGAGAGCGTGACGCCTTCGCCGAAAGGACGATCGGTAGCGATCGTTAATAGGTCCTACCGCATCGCGGTCCAGGATGATGAAGGTCGGTCGCAATTTGACGGGCAACTTGAGTCCACCGAATTGGCTGCCATTTACTGGAGTAGCGATGAATCGCATGTCATCATCCTGAGTATCCCGGGTGAGGACGTGGAGGTGGAAGCCGCCACGATCATCGACCTTCCCCAAAAGAAAATGAAGACCATTCGATTCGGCCCACCCGCTCTAGTCCGGTTCGATGTGAAAACAGACACTATACGGGCAGAACAAGAGGGTGGCACGACCCGGAAAGTCTTGGTATACGGCCTTAACGGGCAGTTATTGCGTCGTGTGATTCCGTCGAAAACACAGCGGGAGCGCATAGTCTCAGCAAACCGCAAGTACAGCTACATCCCCAAGCATGAGATTGGTGAGGGCGATACTCTGATTCAACGGGGTTCAACCGGCCCTACTGTCTTGAGGCTGCCAGAACGCAAAAAGAGAGGCTCACGCCAGGGCGCCTTGTGGGACAACCCGGAGTGGAATCCCGTGAATGATGATTTGCTCCTTGCTCTGTACCTTTCCGAGGATACGGAGAAGGAGGGGAGACTCAACGAGATTGATGTTTTCTCGGTCTCACAAAAGAAGATCATAAGGGTGTTCCCGCAAGCAGGAGACCACACCCCTGCTTATGGCTGGTCGGCGGATGGCAAGCAGGTCATTCTTTGTGATGTGAGTTGCTCGTTCTATACAATACCTTAGAGGGAGGGAGGACGGTCTGCCGCTTTCCAGTCTGTCAACTGCCCCTGTTCCATTCCACTTTCACTGAAGGGCATTGAGGGCAAATCTCAAGGCAAAGGACCCTCCTCACTCTTACGATGTACGCTCGCTTTCAGAAATCAAGCTCACTCCCCTCTCATTTCCGTCCACTCTCCCCCGGCCCCGCCGTCGTGACCGGCAATTCCGCGCGTCCGCTCCAATCCTCAAATGATCCATCATAAAGACTGGGCTCGAATCCCAGGTATTTCGCCACAAAATAAACCACCGTGGCCTGCTGTCCAATATGGCAGTAGGAAACGATGTGGCGGCCCGGCGTGATCCCCGCGGCCTGAAACGCGGCCCGAAGCTCATCTGGAGTCTTGATTTTATTGGAGTCATCCAGGAGGCTCGAATACGGGATATTCACTGCGCCGGGGATATGACCGGCGCGCTTCATTCGACCCGCACTGGTCCCGGAATAGTACTCCGGCGCCCTGGCATCAACGATCGCCACCGAATGGTTATTCAAATTGGAGTTCACCCAGGCGGCATCGACGACGATTGAGGATCGGGGGTGTGGAGTTACCGAGCCCGGTTGGATCCGGGGGACCTCTTTGGTAATCGGATGACCTTCGGCGCGCCAGACCGGGAGTCCGCCATCCAGAATCGAGGTCTGCCCGCCCAGCCCGATATAATCCAGCGTAAAAAACACCCTTGTGGTGGGCGACACCCAGTCGCTGCCATAATAAAGAACTATCCGCGAATTGTCGGAAATTCCGATCTTTTCCAGTGTTGACTTCAGCTCATCAATCTTTGGAAGCTCGAGCGTAAGGCCCTTCCCGGAAGGCGTTGATATATCCATATAAGAGAGGAAACGCGCGCCGGGAATGTGTCCGGCCTCGTAACCCTCTTTCTGGCCGATTTGGATCAGCACCAGAGAAGGGTCTTTCAGATGTTCCACTAGCCACGTTGTTGAGACCAGCAAAGAACTTTTGTTGAGGGAGCCTTTACTCGAGGATCCTTCCTCATTCATCGTGACCGGGGTCGCCGGATCACATTGGGCAAATCCGCTGCTTATCCCCAGGCTCAGTAGCGCAAGAAACAAGAACGCTTTTCTCATGGCATTTCTCCTTGGCAACCCTGGTAAGAGGCGTCTCCTTCCGCTTGTCACCGCCAGCCGGAAGGATCTTTCAGCGATTACTTCGAATCTTCTCATTCATAGTGAAGTGCTACCAGCGGATCAACCCGCGTCGCCCGGCGCGCGGGCAAATAACAAGCCCCCAGGGCAGCGCCCACCAATAAAGCCGCGGCTGCAACGAAGGTCAGGGGATCTGTCGGCGTCACTTCAAAAAGCAACGATCTGAGAAGGTCGGTCAGGGCCAAGGCCCCCACCAGTCCCAGTCCCACGCCCAGCATGACCACCCAAAAGCCCTGGCCGACCACCATTCTGATCACATCGGAGGTCTTTGCCCCCAGGGCCATGCGAATGCCGATTTCATGAATGCGCTGGCTGACGGTAAGGGCCAGGATGCCCCCAATGCCACCTCCTGCGATCACAAGTGCCAGGGCGGCAAACAGACCGAGAAGATTCGTCATCACCCGGGGAGAGGCCAAGGTGTCATTGCGTGCCTGCTCCAGCGTCATCACATTGGTAATGGCCGTTTCGGGATCGAGCTCGTGAATCGTCCGGCGCAGCTGGTTCGCCAGATTCATGGGATCCCCGTTGGCACGCACGATCACACTGCCGACAGAGGGGTTCTGGGCCATCGGCAAATAGAGCTCATCCGCCGGTTCTTTATTGAGACCAAACTCCTTGACGTCTCCCACCACACCGACAATCATCAGCCAGCTCTTTCCCTTATCGAAGGAGATCCGTTTGTCGATGGGGTCTCCATCTTTCCAATGATGACGCGCCAGAGACCGGTTGATGACCGCCACCGCTGGAGCTTTCTCACTGTCGGTTTCTGCAAATTCTCTCCCTTTGACCAGGGGGATGCCGAGGGTTTTGAAGTAGTCCGGGGTGACGGCACGGATGGCGGATACCGGATTAACTTCCTCCTGCAGGGAGGGACTTCCTTCCACCAGGAATCGATTTGATCCCGGACCCCGTGCCAGGATACCGTCAGGGTCCATGGGAAACCCCGAAGAGACCGCCACCGACACCGTCCCCGGCTGGGTCTGCACCTTCTGGAGCAGCCGCCGGGCGTAGTCCAGAATCTGCTCTGATTTTTGGTACTTCGACCAGTTCAGGTTGAACCCCAGGCTCAGGACATTTTGGGGGACGAAGCCCGGATCCACTCTCTGGAGCTTCATCAAGCTTCGCATCAGGAGGCCAGCGCCGACGAGCAACATGATCGAGAAGGCCACCTGCAGAACAATCAGTACGCTGCGGGCCCGCTTTCGACCCCTTCCACCGGTCGATTGATTGCTCCCTTCTTTCAACCTCGATGCAATGTCGTCCCGCGAGGAAAACGCCGAGACCGAACCAAAAAAGACGCTGGTGCCGAAGGCCGCCAGCATGGTGAAGAGAAGGACCGGGCCATCAATGCGGATCTCGCGGGCGCGCGGAGTCAGCCGGGCCGCAAACTCCACCAGCAGTTTGAGGCTTCCGCTGGCCATCAACAATCCCAGGCCGGCGGCCAGCAGGCCGATGAGTGAACTCTCGGTGACCAGTTGGCGCAGCAACCGGCTCAGGTTGGCTCCCAGCGCGGAACGAACCACCAGTTCACGCTCCCGTTTCGCCATGCGGGCGAGTGTCATGTTGGCCACGTTGGCACACGCGATGAGGAGGACGAAGCCCGCTGCGCCGAGGAGCACCAGCAGCGTCGGCCGGGCTTGGTGCGTCAGTTCTTCCCGCAACGAGGAGGTGACCGAGGTATAGCCCGAGTTGGCGGGATAAAATTCAGGGTATGCTTTTCCCAGCCGCGACGCAATCGAACCCATGTCGGCACGGGACTGATCGAGGCTGACCCCCGGCTTCAACCGCCCGAAGGCCCGCATCAAGCGCTGGTCCCGGTGCTCCGTAAAGGCCGCTGACGAGCGGTACGGGCACGCGGAGGTTGGCATGTACACGTCATTCTCGTTGGGATACTGGGGAACCGGTGGCAAGACACCCACGACCGTGTGGATCCGGTCGTTCATCTCGAAGGTCTTTCCGACGATGTCGGGATCCCCGCCGAGAAACCGCTGCCAGTACTCATAGCTGAGAATCAGGACGGCCGGGGCGCCGTGTTCTTCATCGGAATCCAGGAACGTTCTCCCGAGCACCGGCCGGACTCCAAAAAGATCGAAAAAGCCTGCAGACACTACCCCCGTCCGGACCCGTCGCGCTTCACCGTGTCCCAGCAGGATGAAGTTCATGCTGTGATACTCCACGAGTCCACTCAGGGTGTTGTTCTGTTCGCGATAGTCCTTGATTTCGGCGGCTGAAAACGGGACGTTCGAATCCCCGAGCTTGGGGGCCTCCTGCGTGATCATGACCAGCTGGTTCCCCTGGGAATACGGCAACGGCTTCAGGAGAATGGCGTGGATGACGCTGTAGATGGCGGTGTTGGCGCCGATGCCGAGGGCCAGGGTGAGGACCGCCACCAGGGTGAAGCCGGGGTTGGCCCACATCATCCGAAACGCGTATTTCACATCTTGCCGCAGCATGGAGAGATGCTCCCGCGGCGCCGTCGTAAAGATTCCTACAAGGGTTTCCCACCAAAGCCGCACTAGTCCCATGACTCCCCCTTCGCGATCCACATCGTGGCGTTGCTCATGAAAGACAGCCTCCATCTCGCCTCCGAAGTTTTCCCGAAAATCCACGGGAAAGACGCGGAGCAGCATGCGAAAAGCACGTTGGGAGAACGATTGATCATCAGGACTCATATCCAGGCTCCCTTCTCAGGCAGGTTTCGGCGCCTTCAGCAGGTGTTTCACGCGGGCCATCACGATCAGCTTTTCCATGCGCTCCGCCTCGGAGACCGCGACCTGGCGACCCCAGTCGGTCAGCTGGTAGTAACGCCGGCGGGCGTCGTCGTGCTCGCGCGCCGGGCGGCGCCGGCACTCGAGGACCATCCCTTCCGCAAGCAGGCGCTTGATGATCCCGTACAAGGTTCCGGTACTGAGTTTGACTTCGCCGTGGGTCTGTTCGGCCACGTCCTTCAGGATGGCATAACCATGCTTCTCCCCGTCAGCCAGTGACAGCAGCACCTGAAACATGGCCGCGGTCAGAGGCAATGGGAACTCGTTCGTTTCATCTGTCGGGTTCATAGACCCTCTCTCTTGACGTTTTTGAATAATTATGTCGCCGCGCACTATATCGACTGACGACATAGTATGTCAAGAGAATAATTCGGGTTGTAACCTGTTCCCGCGGAGTCGAACAGCACCATGTTTTCAAACACGCGATTCTGCCGTCGCCAGTCGAAAAAATTCGGTGCAGAAACCTTGTTGGTGGGGTCGCGAAGAGTGCTTTCCCACACCAGGACCAGGCGGTCCGGATCAGGGTAGGGCAAGGGTCTCAACAGAACGGCATTGATGACACTAAAGATCGCGGCGTTTGCCCCAATGCCCAGGGCCAGCGTCAGGACCACGAACACGGTGAATCCCGGATTCTTCAAGAGCATCCGGAAAGCAACCTTGAGATCCTTTACCAGGGAATCCATCGGTCTCCCTCCTCACGCCCGTGAGCGCCGGCTCGAAGAATCTTGAGCCCAAGATTAGTAAACGACTAAAGTCGTTACTACTGAGGTTTAGTGTCGAACTGATGGAGAGCACCTTTTCTGCCAATCCACCAGGGTCATTTTCTATTTGAAATTTAACAGGTTGTGGCGAGGAGGAGAGTCATATCTCCAGACACCGGTGTTCGGAAGCGAAATCTCCCCATCCCAGAACCGGACAGTCCGTGGAGGGGGAATGTCATCCAACGAGTCGCGACGGCATGGTTTTCCCGTTCCCTGTGATTTGACTTCTGCAATTCTCCCATGATAAAAGCAGTATAAAAGGAGGAGTTATGGATGAGCCGAAACCGGTTCAGGTCGAAGTGCTCATCCACGCGCCCACCGTCTTTCTCAATTGCCGGCCCTGTGAGTTCGTGCTGCAGCAAACTGGCTCCACCCGAAGTATCCGCAAGGACCAGATCGATTCATCCCTCCCTGAAGACTTGAAAAAACAATACCAGGACGTTTCAGAATGGGTGATTCGGACAGCCGGGGCATTTGAGGATCGCGTTGTTTTCAAGATCATTGATGCGGGTTCGATCGAAGGCTTTATCAAGTCACTCCGCTACGGGGTGCGCGAGTACCCAGCGATCATTGTTAACTGCAAAGACAAAATAACCGGCTTCGATTTGGATCGCGCCAATCCCCTGATTGGCCGCCAGGTCGCTGCCCGGTTCGGCCAATAATTCCAAGCCGGCTGCATCTCAGACCGGTATTCTTCTCGAAGAACCATGCGTGTCCAATCCTCCGGTCCTCCGCTCCGGTCGAGGGTTGCGAGACGTAACTTTCCATTCCAAAATTTGGAGGCTTGTGATGAAACTCTGGACGGCGATTCTGATCCTCATCGCAATACCGGTCGTGGTGGCCGGGGGCGTCCCTCTATTGGGCAAATCGATGAATGCAGCGATCATGGCGTTGCTGGGTGGGTTCATGATCTATCTCGCCTACAACCTCTATGCCCGGCGCATTGATCGAGACATTATCAAGCCCGATGCCAAGAAGGCCACGCCCGCAAAAATGTACATGGACGGCGTAGATTTCATGCCCACCAGCCGGGGCGTACTGTACGGCTATCACTTCAAGTCCATCGCAGCCGCCGGACCCATCGTCGGCGTCATCACGGCCGTCAACCTGTGGGGGTGGTTTCCTTCCATCCTCTGGCTGATTCTCGGGGTGACCTTCCTGGGATGGGCCAGCGATTATTCGGCCATCATGGTGGCCGTGCGAAACGATGGCAACTCGCTTTCGGCCATTGCCCACCGGCTGATTGCCCCCCGCGCCCGCGTCATTCTTTTCGTCTTCATTTTCTTCTACCTGCTCCTGCTGGCGGGGGCCTTTGTCGGCATTCTGGCAGGCATCCTCGATCCCCGCGCCGACGTTCCGTTCGGCATCCTGATGCTGGCGATCATGGGACTGCTGGCCGGGCAGATGCTTTATCGTTGGAAGATGGATCTCATTCTGGTCACGCTGGTTGCTGTGGTCATTACGCTGGGCTCGATGGCCATCGGCGCTTGGGGTGCGTTGCCCAAGCAAGGGACAGGCGCGAACGGCAAGCCCGCCACCGCCCTGGCTTTTGTCGGGCCCATCAACTCCGCCGTCAACCGTCTTGACAACGCCATCAACCGGATCACCGGCGGCCAGGCCATGTACAAAGTAGTTGATCCCACCGGCGCGGATCCACGGCTCGGCGCCATGATGATTGACGAGCAAGGCAAGGTCACTCCCAAGTACAAGGACCCGAGCGGCGAGATCCGCATGCTCCCGTCGTTCGTCTTCTGGTGTCTGTTCCTGTTCGGATTCTGCTACCTGGGGACGCTGCTGCCAATCTGGCGTTTTGCTCAACCGGTGAATTACATCGGGTTCTGGGTGACCTCCCTCACTATTGTACTTTCTGCACTAGGAGCGCTGCTGGGAGGGGCGCTCGGCCTGTTTGGATACGTCGACAAGCTGCAGGCGGTGACCTTCACCACGAAGGTCTTTACCACCTGGATGCCCATGACCAAAGCCGCGGGACAGACCCTGGCGGCCATTCAACCGTTCTGGCCCATGCTCTTTGTGACCATTGCGTGTGGAGCCATTTCCGGATGGCATGTGTTGATCGGATCGGTGGGGACCGCGCGCCAGCTTGAATATGAGACCGATGCCCTGCCCGTGGGCGGCGGGGCGATGTTCAGCGAGAATGCGCTGGCCATGTTGTCGCTCATTGCCGTCTCCATAGCGGGCGGCGTGGGGGGCGGGGCTTTCGCTTCGGGTGTGGGCAAACTGCTCAACCTAGTTTCATTCGGGGCGATTCCTCAGGCCTATGGCACTGCGCTCGGATTCGGAACCTTCGTGATCATCGTGCTGACGGTCGTCCAGCTCGTCTTTCGATTGATGCGGGTGACGCTGGGAGAGTGGCTGGGAGAGTGGTGGGTGGGATTTAAGAACCCGCACGTCACCGCGATCGTTTCCATGCTGCTGGCCCTGTTGCTGGTGTTGAGCGGAACCTGGATTTACCTGTGGCAGTTGTTCGGGGCATCGAACCAGTTGATGGCGGCACTGAGCCTGCTGATCGTGACCCTGTGGCTGCGCTCGACCGGACGCAATCCGGCCTACGCGATGTATCCAATGCTGTTCATGTATGTCACCACGATGGCAGCAACCCTGGTGACGGCGTACAACCTGTATGCCAGTGTGTTGTCGAACCCCAATGTCGCCAAGGAGCCGATCAATACCGTCGGCGCCATCGCCATGATCGCCGTCGCGGCGCTGCTCTTTATCGCCGCCCTCTTCATCGCCTGGGATGCCTGGAAGGCGTGGCGTCGGATGAGCGCTTCACCCGCGGTAGCGCCGGCGCCTGCTCTGGCGTCGAAGTAAGGGGGGGCCTTTCGGGGTCTTTTTTACAACAGCTCGGTCATCTGACGCAGCTTCTCGAAAACCTGTTGTGACGAGAGCGTCTCCAGACCGGCCAGTTGCCACTGGACTTCCAGGGTCGGGGTGGCGCTATGGACGGCCAGCCGCACAACAGAGCAACCCGGAAGAGTGGCCAGATCGAGCAGCCTGGGGGCGGCCTCTGCTGCCCCCACGCCCTGCGCGTATGCGGTCAACGCTGATCCGGGGCCGGTCTCGACCTTCGACCACGCCCAGTGCTTGCGCTGTACCTCGGCGCGGGCGTCCCGGGTCGACCATGCCCCTTCGTCCAATATCTCAAGCTCGAACTTCGGCGTGTCAGCCGACTCGATGCGGATAATAAACAGATCGCGGCGGCCTCGAGCGCGAAAGAACCATCGGATGAAAGGGACATCGCGCGGTTCAAGAACAATGAAGATTTCCACCTGTTGAAACGGGGCCTTCGGTTTTTGTACCTTCAGCTCGACTGCGGAAGAACCCAGCCATCGCAAAGTTGTTTTTTCACCGGCCAGGCGCATCCCCTCCTGCAACCAGCGTAAGATTCGCTCCCCTTTTCGGATGTTGAGCTGCGTGCCCACCGCAAACCAGCCCAGAAAGAGGATCACTGCAAGAATGAATACGCTCAGGCCGACGGTGTTAGACATAGAAGGCGCCCCCGGCATCAAGAGGAATCGTCGATGGCATGATTGGGCAATAATTGATTTTCATTACGATTTCATGGCCCGCATGAGCGACCCCATAGTATTACAACGAGACCGCATTGCAAATGGAGTTGTAGAGCGATCATTCGGTAATGACACCACTTGGATATATCGCATATCTCGCCACCGGCAGTTTCTTATTGAACTTGCGTCCGGCAAGTCTTAAACTTTCTCCCGGCTAGCCGACCCCCACGTTGGCCCCTCGGAACAAAAAGTAGCGGCCGGCTTGCCACCTGAAGCTTTCGATTACACGATCCCATTCCCCGAACTGAACGGTAAAGAAGAAGTACGAAAGTAGAGATCATTGGGGTGGAGCATTCCTCGCATTTCCTCATTTTGTTGAGACACGGCGGTTTGAATCAGGGCAAGGCATTTGAACGATCCAAGAACTCTTTGTTCATCTGGATGTGACCGCAACTACGATCTAAGCTCATATTCTGACTCGGGGTGGCATGGAGTTCGCAGTCCGTTTGACGAGCTTTGAAATAAGACAGGGGGATGTTATACCGATCGGCATAAGACGCCATGATAAAAAGCAACATGGAACGCCAGTAGATGATATTGAAAACTTTATCGCAGAAGTATTGGCGGAATCAATGGCGTATTAAGCGGACCGAAAACCCATATTCCGCAGGATATGCGGATCAATCCATTTAATGTTAGGCCGATCTGTATAGTATTGACTTTGTACATACGCTCCCTCATAATCACACATGGACGTCGTCTATCGTCTGAGCGGGATTAGTTTCGTTTGGGATCGAAGAAAGGCGCAAACCAACCTCCAGAAGCATGGGATTGCCTTCGAAACAGCTTGTGAGATCTTCTTTGATCCCTTCGTACGTCTGATCGAAACCGAAGTCGTTAGCGGGGAAGAGCGCGAGGCCGCCGTCGGCATGACCAGCGACTGGAGACTCCTGAAAGTCATTTACGTGTTCCGCCCAGAGGCCGTCCGCATCATCTCCGCTCGACCCATCACTTTAAGGGAAAGAAAGACCTATGAAGAGCAGGGAATTGCGGGCGCGTCTCCGTAAGGATCGGCCCATGACCAGTATCACCATTCGGATGCCGGGAGATGTAATCAAGGAACTGAAGCGCATCGCCCCTCTTCTCGGTTTCTCCGGCTACCAGCCTCTGATTCGCGCTTACATCGGCCAAGGTTTGCGGCGAGATCTGGAGAAAATCGAAAGCCGGCCCAAGCTCAATGACCTGGTGAAGAGCCTGCGCCGTTATGGGGTTGCCGAGGAGGTGATTTCCTCGGCGATTGCTGAACTGCGAACGGCCTAACCCGCGCGTCACCGCCGATATCGACGCCCCGTGTTGCCCATGGGCTGTAGATCATCACTCGAACCCTAGGAGAAACACCATGATCGTTGAAGCACGGGTAACCATCAACGGATCCAAGGCGGCGATCTGGGCCGCAATCACCAACATCGAGAACGCCTCGGAAACCATCAGCGGAATCCAAAACATTGAGGTTCTCGAAAAACCGGCAAACGGGCTCGTAGGACTAAAGTGGCGAGAGACCCGAATGCTATTCGGCAAGCCAGCTACCGCGGAAAAGTGGATCACTGATGCTGCTGAGAACGAGTTCTACAAAACCAGAGCGGAAAGTGATGGATTTGTATTCTTATCCACCATGAGTATTTCAGAGAGCAGTGGCGGCATGATGTTGACCAGTTCTCATGATTCCAAGCCACAAGGTATCGGTGCAAGATTAATGTCAATCCCAATGGGGTTACTGTTCAAGGGCGTGGCGAAAAAGGCCCTCCTGCAAGACCTAAACGATATTAAGTCCGCAGTTGAACAGAAATGATCGATGGCGGCCTAACAACGGCATGCAGCGGACGCGCTGCTCGTTAGGCCGCGGAAGAAATATTCCTCTCACCACCACCACGCATAGGAGGTCACATGAAACGAGTCACTGGCATCGGCGGCATCTTCTTCAAGGCCAAAGACGCTCCATCACTGCAGGCTTGGTACAAGCGGCACCTGGGAATCGATGTCCAAGCCTGGGGCGGAGCTGCCTTCGATTGGACCG
>JAIQFV010000047.1 GCA_020073085.1 Terriglobia bacterium
CATGAGTCTCCTCACCTGCTCGTCTGTGGTAATCACCGGCCCTCCTTGCACTTAAAGGCCGTCAGATTACCAACTTCCGAGCTTCGGGACCCGGTCAATGTAATTGTCGTTGCCGGTCAATGTAATTGTCGCTGATCAGGCCTGCGTCGATTTCTTCTGGAACGCATGGACCACCCAGATTTCGTCAGCGAGCTGCACGGCGTAGACCACGCGGAACGCATCGCCGTGGAACGGCAGTGCAATCTCGAACACGCCTGAGCCCAGGCCGTGCATCGGCTTCGCAATGTCGGCCTTTGCGCCTTCGGCAGCAATCGTCAAGGCCGTCGAAAAAAGGGGACAGACACCTGTTCTCATAGAAATTTGAATATTGCTTGAAAAGAGGTGTCTGTCCCCTTTTTTAGCCCTGATCCACGAAACGGGCCGTGTTTTCCGAATCATTTGTCGCCGCCCGGCTCATAGTGCTCAAAGAGGGATGTTGTCATATATGACAACACTTGTCAAGGCCTGCCATCGAAAATCGTACATCAGGGAGATCACTCGGCCAAAATCAATTCATTCCGTTGAAATGCAGATTCAAAGATACGACCCCCATTGACACGGTAGCACATCGAAATTCGAGTCTTGTATTCCAACTTTGAACCCCTGGCCGCCGTGGCGCATTGGTCCGTGATTTCCGTTCTTCGACTTGGAACTCCTGGCCGCCGTGGCGGGTTGGACCTTGGACTTTGAACTTCTTTTTATTCTGCGTCATCCTCGAAATCTGTGGATGAAACAATTGTCGAATGTCGGCACCTCACCTGAAAGTCCTGGATTTCCGTTCTTCGACTTGGAACTTTGAACTTGGAACTTGGAACTGGTCTCCCCTATCCCCTAAAACCTTCGCGCCGCCGCGGTGAACATCATCTGATGTCCGACTTGGCGGATTGCCAGTCGCGATGGGACGAATCGGTCTACGGGGTCAATACTGAGGCTGAAAAGGGAGGTCTAAGCGTGAAAAAGGCCATCTTATGCAAGGTATCTTCTTTGTAAAGAGAAGTTAGCTTGGTCCGACCCCATTATTTTATCCCAAGTGATGAGATTCGCGATCGCTCTCTTCTGGCTTACTGAACTGCAGACCTTTGAACGAAAGAAGTTAAGCTCTCCAAGGCGAGCCGTTCTATCCCATAGCGAGCCGCTAAAGTGTTCCGGATGATCGTGACCGTGGAGGACCAAGACTGGGTGATGACTTGCTAGCTTCCTTATGGCACCCCCAAGCCGTCTGGAATCGGTCTCGTCGGGCCATCTATGTGAAAGAATCACGACGGCTGATCCTGCCGCCTTACAAGATAGATCTAAGCCATCCAACTGCTCTTTGATTTCAAGGCAGTCCTTCGAGGTATTTAATCCAATAAATGTCAAGTCGCCAAGTTGCTGGACCCACGGTGTCTTGTGGGTCCACTGGTACAGCAGGTTAAATGTCTCATTGCGATCATGATTCCCTGGAACTGACAATTTCAACTTCTGGGGCCAATCGTTCCATGTTGCGGGTACTTGGGTTGTCATACCGGACGCACAATCACCAGTCAGAGCAATGACGTCTGTGTGTTCCTGAGAAATGGCAAGCGCTTCGAGCCGTCTCATCGTCTCACTTTGTGCGTGCGGGTCTGATATATGGAGAATTGTGACCATAAATGTGCAGTCGTTGGAACCTAACACTGCCGACAGGGCATTTAAGCGTGCTGCAAATGGAGGCGTCAAACTGGGTCCTGGCTACTGTTACCCCTTTCTTGTTGAAGAAATTGGGGACTGCTCCAGCGCGCAGAATTGGATTTGCTCCGAATGGAGGCACCCCCGCCGAAAACCCAAGAATGAGCCGATAAACTGACCCCGATTAGAACAGGGAGTTTTTCGGCAAAATAGATTTTGGAGATGCGACGCCAATCTGTTTTTCGAAGGATGCCACCAAGAGTCTTCGGCCACAAACTGGCCTGCTGGATTGGGAGGAGTTTGCGCATCCTCCAAATCGTCATGTTGTTATGTCATACCAGGAGACACAGGAGCCGCTAGGGTTTTTCTGAACCAAAGAATCGCGGCCTCTCCTCTCTTCTGGTCAATAGGATCCATGTCACGTGCATGGCCCAAAGGGTTTCGATAATTCTTTAGTGCCAGAAAGTGGGATTTCAAGTCCTCGCGGCTGCCGAATCGATCTGTGAACAGCTCCCAGTTCTTATCGATGATTTTATGGTAGTCCATAATGTCAGCATACTGGAGACGAATGAGAGGATCATCGATCCGAGTGATTACTTTGGAACGATTACGCTCGTTAATTCGCTCCTTGACAGTGTTTTGCACATCGCCTGGCACTGCGCTCTTCCAATAGTCTGCTCCAAGTTGACAAAAGAGAATCTCGTGCACGACTCGACGGAGCTTGACTTCGATTTCGTCAACAGCAAGACGCGCCAGGTCACGAGGCACTGGAGCGCCAGAGTCATAAATATCTCCCTCGCCGACAGCCTTCAGGATTTCAGCCCAAATCAGTTCGGTTCTTTGCTGGAGGAACGCATCGTAATCGTCATCCCAGATAGGTGAATCAGGACCGCACGGAATTAGGTGTGAACGTAATGCCGTTTCGAAGATTGGGCTTTCGCCATTGGTATCCCTGAAGTCCGCAAAGTACTCAGAGGGCGGTCGGTCTTTGATCTTATTGTTTAAGTCCGCCGGCAGAAAACAGAAGTTTGGCAGGAGATGAACCTCTTCGACTTTGCGCTTAAGCCCCTTCCTGAGGAAATTCTTTGGAAAAATGTGGTGAGCATTCGGGTCCTTAATTTCGCTGAAGTGGTCTTTGGCAAGAGATATGTCTGTCCCCGTAACAAGGTGTTTTGGCTTGGCTTGAGCGAAAAGGCACAAAATCGCATTTCGGGCCGCTCCGGAAGTGCGGTTCATTCTCATCCTCCGGATTTCGTCCTTATTGACCGTTAACGGATAGTTGGGCAGATCTAGTTTGCCGCCAATGAGGTCTCGGAAGCCCTTAGTATCGTTGGCCATCTGTGAAGTTTGAGACTTCGCATATCTTTCTGAGAACGCAGACCGCCAAAACCATCTATCGATCCATGTCTTATGTTCAATTGGGACATTTGTTCCGTGCTCTGAAAAATAGCAAGCGAGAACTGCCAACATCGCATCGTAAGGGATCATAGCCCGTCTGATGACCCCATAGTTATCGCGCATCCAGTCGATTGCGTCACCGAGCGCCTTCGAAACGAGGGGCCAGAGTTCCTGCACCTTCCCGCTCGTGAGCTTAAGCTCGTGCTCTGTCTTGCATTGGCCAAAGGCTACAAGCGACATCGCCTGTATGAACGTGATCGGCTCTACTCTTCCGAAGTCAGTACGTTCTTCGATGCGCTTATTGAAGTCCCTGACCGAGGTAGCCAAATCGAATGCTTCGGACCAACAGTTGGCGGCAACAAGCTCGAACCGCGTAAGGCGTTTTCCGCCCTGGTTAATTCGTTGGAAGACATCGACTGCATCCTCCAATTCCAAATCGAAGACCCTGACTACAGAAAAGGGATAGGTTCTAAAGCGCTCGCGAGCTAGTGATACTGTGTCCTTTTTTTCGCGGGGCAGCTGGTCTCGAATGTCATCATAGATTCGCGTGTTGTCGCACAAAATGTCACGGAGCGAAACATATCTCAAATTGTCTGGGTCAATCTCGTCAAAGACTCGAATCAGCCGGCGCTCTTCGGGATCACCGTTTTCGTATTTGGCCGCTCCGTCGATGTCGAGACAGATACGCGCATAGTCATTATTATTGATGATCGTACCTTTGAACGTTGCCCAGATGGAAGTCACGCGTTGCTGACCATCTAGGATAAAGAAGAGTTCCTGATCTGGGGATGGTGGAGGGAGTGAAAGGCTCCTAATGTCACGAAATAAGGTTACATATTCACGGCTGGCTTTCCAATAGAAGAAACTGCCAATCGGGTAGCCCTTATATATGCTGTCCACAAGGTCGATGACCTTTGAGGGGCTCCACACGAACTCTCGTTGGAATGGCGGCAATCTAACACGGCCATTCTCGATATCATTCATAAGTGTAGAAAAGTAGTACTTGCCAGGATCAATCGGCTCGCGTTGCGGCATTTATCTCCGCCTCCTTCATTAGCTGAATTTCAGTTCTCATGGTCCGGTCGAACGGGAACATACGCCTGACCGCATCTAAGTGCAAGGCACTGTGGAGCCTTCAGTGCTGGGGGCTCCCACGAACCCCGGAAGTCGCTGGATTCGTCAAACCCGCATATCATCGAGAAACTCCGAGCCCGGATCGACACTCGTGACAAGCAGGTGGTCTCTTGCCCGGGTACAGGCGACGTAGAGCAAGTGGCGCTCAGTGTCATAAACCTCCTGCAGATCGGCGTCGTCGCCGACCGTCTCGATACGTTCCTGCAAGGGAATTACCTCGTCATCGCAGGCCATCACGACCACGGCGCGAAACTCCAAGCCCTTGGCGAGGTGCATGGTGCTGATCGAGACGTGGCCGCTGGTGGTTTCGACATGTTCATCGAGAATCTTGAAAGGCATCGAGGCTTCCTTGACGGCAGCGCGCGCTCGGTCCAGTTGCGCTGCAGATCGGACAAACACGCCAAACTCATGTGGCAGTACACCTTCCTTGGCCCGTTCCACAATCCAATTGCCGACCGTCTTGATCTCCTCGCTATCGTTTTTGAGGGAGCGAATGGTCGGCGGAGGACCGTTGAACACTGAAACCGTATCACTCCGGTCCTCACTGTTACCATCCACGTCGGTCACGACTGGATCCAGCAGGTGATCCGCCTGCGTGCGGATTTGATGGGAGGTGCGGTAATTGACCCGCAAGTTGCGGGACCGACCCCGTATGTCCACACCGAGGGATTTCCAAGAGAAGGGCTGTTGAAAGATGCGCTGGCCCAGGTCGCCCGCGAAGAATAGAGCGTTGGGTCGACCCCCACCCAGGGCGGCAAAGAACTGTATATGGGAGACGCTGATATCCTGCGCCTCATCCACGACCGCGTAGTCGAAGACCACCTTCTTGTTCTTCGAAAGGGCGACCGCCAATGAGCTGAAGAGTTCTGCCCGAGTGATCAGCTTGCGGGCTTTCATCCCGGAGCGAACACGCTCGAAGATGGACCATAACATTTTACGCTGTGCTTCCGGGAGCCGTGTCTTGCGGCCGAGGCGCACGACATCGCGATACGCCTCCCAGTTTTCCAACTGCCACGCATCCACGACCTGTTCCCATTCGGTCAAGAGAAAATGCGGGCTGAACTTATGGCCGCCTACGGCCTTAGCGGCCTCCTGCACCAGCTCGCGAAGGACTTCACGAGTGGCAATCTTCGCCGGCCCGACGTGCGCCTTGTAAAGTCGAAGACCGAGCGCGTTGAGGGAATGAATATCAATCCGCTCTGCGAGACGCGGCTCACTACACAACAGCCGTTTCAATTTTGTTTGCAGCGCATTGGCGAGCGTGTCGGAGAAAGTCGTCAACAGGACGCGTGCATCGGGATATGTGCGCGCTAGATGGGCCGCCCGGTGCAAGGCAACAATGGTCTTTCCGGTACCCGCTGAGCCGGAGACTCGCGCCGGCCCAGTATAGTTGTACTCCACCCATTGCCTTTGCTCGGGGTGCAGGAAGACCGTCCACTTCTCCCAGGGAAAATCGAGGGCGCGCTGCAGTTCCTCCACATTCGTCATCACCCGGAAGCGCCGCTGGGCGTCGGGATGATCAAAGGGATTCACCGGCATAGCGGGCTGGGGCACCCGAGCTTTTCCACCAGTAGCCAGTTCCAGCAGCGCCTCCGACGCCTCGGCGGGCAGGTGGTCGGTCAAAGCCAGGAGCGTGTCCTCAGTTGCCTTCTTGACATCATCAAGCCATTCGCCAGGCACGCCGTAGCCGAGCAATTCGTCGTCGGTCGCGCCAGCGAATATGGGCTTCTTTTCAGGGGTCAGTTTTGGCGCTGGGGGGAGTTCCTTCTGCACGTAGACCGGGACAACAACCTCTTTTACCGTCTCGCGAATCTCGACGAACTGCGCCGCTCCGGTTTTGGGATGCGTTTCCAGCCTGCGCCGCTCCGCCCATTCATACGCCTTGTCGTGATGATCAACGTAGCAGAGCAGGAGGCCCGCGTCTGTCCTGTGAATAATCAGCCGGATGTCACCGCTCACCCTTACCGACCAGAAACACTTGTCCTTCGCTTTATCGAGCTTGTGAAACTGCATTCCGGGATTGGCTGGGTTAAGCTGCAAGTCGAACGCCGTCGTCTTGACGACCTTCTGCTCATCACCCGTGAGGCGGCCAAGGCTGTCGGTGAAGGTGTCAGCGATCCTGAAGTCCATCAATGCATACCTTTCCTCGGACACGCCAACATGCAAAGCATCTGCGGTTAAAGGAGCATCTCCGTGTAACCGGGGTAGTATCGGTAGATTGCGCTATAGTCCTTCACGTCGGCCGATTTCATTTCGAATGCAGATGGCGACCAGTTTTTGCGGCACGGCATGTTATGATCCAGGTAGTGCCTCTCCCTGCGTGTCACCAGTGGTACCCGGATCAAAAATGGCTCGTCGGTGATGTTGTCACGCATGAAGAAGAGATCTTTCCTGTTTAGCGACCTGATTCGCCGTTCATCTTCCTCTCCGCCAATCATGCCGCCCACAGATAGCATCCGATGTCCATCGGCGTACAGGAACGAAAACATTCCGATAAATGTCGCGTCGCGCTCCCGCAAACCTTCGTCGATAACAGCCTGCAGGATACGAGCATTCGTCTTAGGTAATGCATCTCGGGCAAAATCTCTCCTAGAGATGCCGTGCCAGAAGTGAGCCCCGGCCTCCTCCCTATAGTGCCGCATCCATGTTGTTGGATTCCACTTTGTTAATCCATCCTCTGGCCTTCCCGGTGGCTCAACATCGACCGTGATCAGCAGAATGGATCGAACGCTGAGCTGGGCAGTGGCCAGCTGAACGGTGTCCAGAAGATCCTCAGTGAGAATTGAATCAAAATCAAGCCAGAGAATGTGACGTCGTTCAGAAGACAGGCGAGAGATCTGCGCGGACATGTCGTCATGCACGACGTTGATCAACTTGTACGGGCAGTTGAAATCAACGCGTTTCTCGATATCCCTATCCCCTTCGACGCTGGTCATCCGTGTCAAACCCAAGTATCGGTGAAAAAGGGCGAAATCCACAAAGTAGATTGATCCAAGCCCGGTGTATTCATAATTCGAGATTGAGTAGCCAAGGTCACGAAGCTCTTGCAACGCGTGCAAGAGCATCCTTCGCTCCACCTGCTTGGCAGGTCTGAATTCATAGTGAACCTTCTCATGGCTCTTGCCGATGGGACTCATTTCAGGCCCTCCTGACGAAGAAAGTAGTCGAAGGTATGCTCGCCGATTGTCGACGCTCCCATGCGAGGCTTCCGCAGGTGCTTCCGGACCTTTTCCAAGTCTGAGACCTTCGCGTCGTACTGCACTCGAACAGTTGTTTTCACTTTCTGCTCTTTCGGTGCCTCGATCTCGAAGGCTGAACCTGCTTTACGTACGAGGTTTGCGAGAGTGGTCGGCTTCATTTGCCTGGCGATCTCTCGTTCGATGGGCTCTTGATCTTCATCGCTCGGATACTTCCTGTTACAGAAGCTCAGAATCGGACGCGCAAGGACAGCCATCCGAGAGATCGCCTTCCTATACACTGCCGATTCCCTATTGACGCCTCGTTTTGTCGTAGTCCAAGGAAGCTCCAGTGCATTCTGCGACTCGAAGAACACAAACCCAATGAACGCAGTGAACTTGGGTACCCAGATAGGCATGGGTTTGACACCCCATCCCGTGAGTTCAGATGTGTCAGCCATGAGAATAACGCGTCCGTTGCACGCGACGTACCATCCAGAGTTCTCTTTCGTCGGTCTTTCGGTACTGACACTGGTGAGAGTAGCAAATATACGAACCTTCACGCCGTCCTGTTTGAATTCCTCGTATGCCGTCTGTCCTTTACGGGGTTTGCCAACGGGAATGCTGAATGGCTTTACATCCATGTTGTTAATCGAGATTCTGAGATGCTTGCCAACCAAGAAGGCATATACGCGGCTAATGGCCGTCGGCAGATCTCTTTCAAAGCTGTGAGAAGACAGAAGCTCAGCGACCTCCTTCTTTAGGTTCGATACGACTATCTCCGTGCCCGCCTGTTTCGGTGTTCTTGCAGCAGGGACCTTTGTTAGCGGAATGGTCCAATCCTCCATCTTGGCGTCTTTCTTCATCCACTCCGCTACATCCAGCATACACTTGAATCCGTTATTAACGGTTCTAGATTCGATCTCAAAGTTATTCCCCATTTTGAATAGCGCACGCTTCATGCCCACACCGTAGACGCCCAAGTACTCTTTTGACCGCGCCTTGCTGTGTCCGAAATTAAAAACGTCGTCCAGCGCGTATTTATAGTCAATTCCACCGCAGTTATCGCTGATGCGGAAGCGTTGCGCGTCGAACTCCACTCGAACCTGTGGCCGATCTGCTTCACGCGGCGCTCTGTTCGACTGTTTTCCGAAGATGTCATCTGAGATCGTGTGCATCTGTAGACGACCAGTCCGCGCCAACCCGTCAACGCAATTGTCGATAAGATCCAACACACAGTCCAGTAATGGGATGTCGCGCGTGAACATCTCGATGAAAAAGCGCTTCTTGGGATGAGCATTAGCAAGCGGCATATCAGTTCTTCCCTTTCTTTAAGACATAATCTTGAACTCGTGCACACATCAGTTCGCAGTATTCTCGTTCGCAATCGGATGCGACAAATCGCATTCCTGCTGACAGAGCAGCCAGAACCGTGCTGCCTGATCCCGCAAACGGATCCACAATCAGACCTCCTGTCACGCCGCTGATTGTGATCACGCGTTGTGGGATCAACAGGGGGAGTTCGTTTGCAACGCGGGTCTTAGCGTTTCGATGCCTGACAGGGCTGACGTCGTCCCAAATGTCGCTAAGGTTGATACCATTTTCAACAAATTGTTTGTAGCCACCATAGTCACGGAGATCTCTCTTGCACCTCGCACACATCGGCTTGGGAACCTTGGGCCGGTTAAAGACTGCTGGGTCGCCTTTTGTATAGTACAGAAGTGCATAGTGAGCTGGGTAAAGGTGATTACCGCGCACAAAACTATTCTTCATGGATATGGCTATCCAATGTCTGAAGTGTAAGTACTGCTCTAAATATGGGCTTAATAATATGGCCCACTTAGGGATATGGTAGAGATAAAGTGCTCCACCATCCTTAAGTATCTCAGCACTGCGCGATATGACCTTCCTCATGTACTCTATGTACTCAGATTCTTTCCTTCGATCGTGGCAACTGCCGTTCTTGCCGTACTGCTTTCCAAGGTTGAAAGGCGGATCTAAGAAGACGATATCGGCACAGTCGTCACGTAAGGAGTTCAGAACCCGGAGAGCATCCGCGCAAACAATATCGCCCCATGGATGTAGGTAAATAGGATCGTCACACTGTTCCCGCCACCATTTCTGGGCCGAGCGTTCTAAAGAAGATCTGTGTGTTTGTTTTGTCATAGTTGTTAAGTGCTTAAACCTTGAACACCTTCATTACCTCATCACCGAGGTGGTTGATTACTTTTACGGCAATCCTTCCGCTCTCGGGTTTCTCGAACGGTCTTGACGTGTCGCTGTGCAAGGTGGACCAGGCTTCTTCATTGATCTCGCTTTGAGCGT
This sequence comes from Terriglobia bacterium, assembly GCA_020073085.1. Classification (NCBI taxonomy): domain Bacteria; kingdom Pseudomonadati; phylum Acidobacteriota; class Terriglobia; species Terriglobia bacterium. Next base: position 9,720 of record JAIQFV010000047.1, read on the forward strand.
AGTCTTGAGCGCGCTGTAAGGGTCGTTGGCGCCCAAGAAATAAGCGTGGCGGACGAAGAAGCTTTCTTCGTTGTAGTCGGTGTCGACGAACCAGCAGGCGATGCCGTCGGCGCTGTCGCTGATGACTTCGCCAGTTTGGGGTTTGAAGACGTCCACGCCGTTGACCTTCACGCGCAGCTTGCCGTCTTTCTCCGTCGACAGGGTGATATCCGGCTCACCGAAGATGACGAACAGATTACCTTTGGCGGTGCTCTTGAGGTCTTCGGCCATGTGCAGGTCGGCGTTCATGCGGGCCTTGAGGACGGGGATGCCACCCAGCTTGTTAAACTCTGTCGTGTGCGCCTCGTAATTGAAAGCGCAAGCGATCAGTACATCGAACGCGGCATCACCGGCCTCGCGAGCGGCCTCAACAAGATCAACGCGCTGGACCGTGCCGAACTCTGGGCCGATTAAGATGGCGGCACGTTTTTCCGTTTGGATTTCCAGGTAACGACCTTCAGCGCAGACCAGATCGCCGGGCCAAGGGACAAGGCCCGTGAAGGTGATCCGATCTTCCTTGTGTGCCTGCTGCACCCCAGCGATCTTGAGGTTCTCCAGGATCATTTGTGCGAAATCCTTCTTTTGACCATAGCCGAGTTTCGCCTCAGCAAGGTTGTCGATCAATTCGTCGTTCTCATCCACACCCAGCACACGGTGAGGACTGAGGCTCTCGACGGTGAAGGGACCAGCCACGCGGACCTTCTTGTTATCGGTGTACGGTTTGTCGTAGAGGTATTCAAACTCGGCCTTGGCGGCGATGGATGCGTCGATCTCCTTTTGTCGGGCGATGCGAGCCTCCCACCAGTCGGCATGCAACTTCTTTACTGCGGCTGTAGGCTCGGTGCCCTCACCGGGCGTGGCCCCGGAATTGGTTGTTGTCCCGCCGCCGCGTGGGGGCACGCGGCCTACACCGCTCAATTCGCGCGGGATTTCCCATTCCTGCCAATTCGTGCCGAGGGCCTTGTTCAGCAACTCGCGCAACGTCTCCAGCCTCCCTTGCCAATGGTCCCAGATGACATCGATCTCCGCGTTATTGGCGATGGACTTGAGCGTGATGTGCGGAACGCGTTCATATACGAAGCCGTGACGGACGTTCCCATGCACGGGCTGCGAACTCGGCGCAATGCGCATGATTTCGGCTTCCTTTATCTGGCCGTCGCGGGAATCGGCCAGAACGTAATATGGATACCGGGCACCCATGATGCGGGCACGGGCAAGCGCCAGTGCCACGCGGGAAGTGTCAATCGTGATCCAGCGGCGGCCCCATTGTTCGGCGACTGTGGCGGTGGTGCCGGAACCGCAGGTCGGGTCGAGCACAAGGTCGCCGGGGTCGGTAGCTAGAAGAAGACAACGCCCAATGATGGATGTCGAAGTTTGAACAACATACACCTTCGGATCGGATCGACTTTGGACCGCACCACTAATGTCGGCCCATAGGTTGCCCATCGCACCATATCCGAAGTCATTTTGTGATCTTCGGTAATTAAGCTTGCCCTTCTTTGTTACCTGAAATCGGTCTGCTTTCCCCAGGCGAATCAGCCCCGTTTCTTTTGTCTTGAACGTGCCCTTCCCTGGAGTGAATTCCTGATCAAACCATCGGAACTTTGTCACGTCTCCTTCGCCTGCTGGCCGTGAGCTTGTCATGTTATCCAAACGGTAGAGAGATCCGTCTAAATACTCTGAAGTGTAACGCCCTTCTGAATCCTCACTTCGACCTGAATATAAGGTGCGCGCCTTGGTTTGGTCTTTGCGTTTAGCAAACCAGAGAACGAAATCACAAGTGGCTCCGAGCAAGGTATTCCCCTCGCTGGTCGTCTTGCGAACCGTAATTTGGCTGATGAAATTACTCTCCCCAAACACCTCATCCATCACCGCTCGGACGCGATGGACGTTTTCATCGCCGGTTTGCATGAAGATAGAGCCGGAATCGGTGAGGAGATCGCGGGCGACGGTGAGGCGATCACGAAGGTAAGTAAGGTAGCTGTGGATGCCATCGCGCCAGGTGTCGCGGAAGGCTTTGACCTGCTCCGGCTCGCGCGTGATGTGGTCGGCGTTACCGTCTTTCACGTCGCGGCTGGTGGTGGACCACTGGAAGTTGCTGTTGAACTTGATGCCGTAGGGCGGATCGAAGTAAATGCATTGCACCATCCCGCGCAGGCCCTCACGCTCGGCAAGGCTGGCCATGACTTGGAGGGAGTCGCCGAGGATCATGCGGTTCGACCAATTCTGGTCGTGCTGATAGAACTCAGTTTTGTCCACGCCTTCGGGGATACCGTTGAAGTCGGCAAAGAGGTCGGTTTGGTGGCCGGACTCTTGAGCCCTGCTCTCTTTTGTTTGACGCAGGAGATCGTCAACGAGCACCTTGGGCTGTACTTTCTCCTGAATGTAAAGAGGCGGCGCGTGGACGACGAGGTCGCTCCAGTCCTGCTCATCCTTGCCGCGCCAGACGAACTGGGGATCGAGGTCGGTGTTGCGCGGGTAGTGGACCATCTTCGGGCTCTGCTGCTCCTTTTCAAGCACGGACTGAAATTCCGCGGTGGGGATGTTTTTCCGCTTGTCTTTGTCGTGCTTGAGGGTTTCGATGGTCTTGGTGGTGGATTTCTTGGCCATAACTATTTCTCCGGAGGCATGACATCGCGAACGGCATCCTCCAGTTGTCTGGCAGTGGGCAGGCGGCCCTTGAACCTGGCAGGGAGCCTGGACTGGAGCTGGTATTCGGCGACACCGATGGGATTGGTTTTTGTTTTGAGAGCGAATTCAACCTCCACGTCGTCCTTCTCGGCACAAAGGATAATTCCAATGGAGGGTTGGTCCCCCGGACCACGCTCCTTATCGTTTAAGAGGACATTGCGGGACCAACCGAGCTGCGCCGTGGCACGGAGGTAGTAGAGGCGGGCGGCGGGCGCGATCAGTTTGTCAAGGATGAGCCGGTGGTGGCCCCAGGGAATTTCTGCGACAAGTTGCCGCAGAAACTCAGCGGCGGCATCGCTCGCTTCCAAATTGGCCACAGCTTGTGGCCAAATTGAGGTCCTGTCCGGTGAGAGACTGGTCGGCAATTTGCCGACAGCCTGTCGCCAAATCTCTTTATCTGAGTAAGCAAGATAGAACCGCTTCATATCCCGCAGATTGCGCGATGAAAAACCGGTTGCGAGTGGAAAGGCGTCCTGCAAATCGGACGAAAGTCGATCAATCACTGACTCGCCCCAGCCGGCTGCCTGTTGTTTCTCCACGATACCCCGGCCAATGTCCCAGTAAAGCAAGATCAGCGCGCGATTGACAGCGCGAGCGGCAGTTGTGCGGGCATGAAGGATGCGCTGCTTCAGAGCCGCGAGAAAGGCGGGGTAATCTGGGTGCGAGAGTGTCCTTGTCATGGCCGGGAAACCTTCTCGATCAACTTGTTGAATTCGCTTTCAACCTTTGCCTTGAAATCAGCCTCGATCTGATACATCTCGGTGAACTCGGCGAAGGCCCAGCGGCCATAGGCGCCGAGATGATTCACCCCGGGCACCCAGTAGGTTTCCATCGTCGATTTTTTTTCTTTCGCATCCTCGCGGCGATAGCCCTTGATCTCGACCACAAGGTGCAGCGGGTCGTCAGGGCCGTGGCCGTCATCCACGACGACGATGAAATCGGGCAGATACTTCCGCGTCTCGGAGCCGTACCGATAGGGCACTTCCAGGCCGAGGCTGTGGTTCTTCGTGTAGGCAAGTACTTTGGGATGCGATTCGGCCACGCGACAGAACTCGGCCTCCCAATCGCTGTCGAGCACGACCCAGTTGATATGGTTCTTTGGCGGCGGGCCGCTCGTGTCCCAGCGGTCGGCGCGCGACGTATTGAACCGGATGTACGAGGTGGATCCGGTTGGATTGTAGGGATCAAGCGACGCCTTGATGGGTCGCTCACCGAGGAATTGGCGGGTTATTGCTGCGGTGATGCGGTTGCAGGCCATGTCGGCCAGTTCCTGGTACATGAGGAGGGCCGGATAGGTATCGCCTTTACAGACGAGGCAGGTGTCGAGCCATTGTTTGGTAATGCGCTTAAGCTGGCCGAAGAGGTGGAGCTTAGGCTCCTCGCCGGGGTCGCGCCACTTCGTGTACAGCAGCCGCTGGGTGACGTGGAAAACGAGGCTGGAGGGCCGCATGTCGGCCAAGTGCTCCAGGGTCATGTCCACCCCCTTCCCGATGATGCCGGAATTCCGCGTGATGGAAGGGCCAACAAGGTCGGGTGTGAGGACAAGAACGGAATCCTCATTGAAATCCGCTGTCAACCGTTCCTCCGGCAGTTCCACGCGGTAGCCTTCGACGCGCGGAAATCGTATTTCCAGCTCGTCGCGCTCGGGCCGCACGGCCTTGACCTGAACCGTCTCTCGGGGCGGCTGGGGTGGAGCAACAACCGGCTTGGCGGTAAAGTCGAATGGAATGCCGAAGACATCGGCGTATTCCACATTGAAAAGCGTTTCTTCATTGAGCTCGTAAGACTGCCGACGCAGCGCGCGACCAATGACCTGCTCGCACAGGAGTTGGGTGCCGAAGGCGCGAACGCCGAGGACGTGAGTGACCGTATTGGCGTCCCATCCTTCTGTGAGCATGGATACGGAAACCACGCACCGGATGGCGCCGCCAAGCTGGCCCGGTTTTCCAACCGTATTCATGACCTCGCGGAGTAATTCCTGATCGCTGATGTTATCGCCGGCGCGAGGATCGCCAGTACGTTCCACGATCTCACGGCGAAAGCGTTCAATCTCGTCAGCGGCCATGGCACGGAAGTTGTCGTCAAGCACATCGCCCGCTTCGAGCTGCTCGCTGTCGATGAGGATCGTGTTCGGGCGAGGGAGCGGATTGCCGGTGTTCTCGTCGAAATTGCGGAACAATGCAAGGCGTCCGTTCACCAACTTCGGCAGTCGGTTCTCGTTCTTTTGAAAGAATCCCGAAACGTAGTCATAAACAAGTTTCGAGATTGCGGTGTTTTGGCAAACAATAATGAAACACGGAGGGGCCTTCATGCCACCTTCTTCCCAAAGGCGGAAGGTCTTCTCGTAGTGGCCGTAAAGGGCTTGGAGCGCCGTCTGCAATCGCGTAGGGAGCTTGAGCGGGTCGAGCTCCCCACCCTGGCGACGCCCTTTCTTGGGCATATCCTTGCGGATGTTTTCCCAGAGGTTGCGGAACATCGGCATTTCGTCCCCCGGGATGTTTTCTGCCACGGGGACGCGCGGCAGTTTGACGATGCCGCACTCGATGGCATCCATGAGCGAAAAATCGCTCATCGTCCATGGAAATAGCGTGCCCTCGACCTCGCCGGAGCCACGAAGAAAGAACGGCGTTGCAGAGAGGTCGATTACGCGGCTGACGCCCAGTTTGCGCTTCACGGTTTCAAGGCCGGAAATCCACAGGCGCGCGGCCTCGTTGTTTCTTTCGGCCTCTTTCTTTTCATCGCCTTTCAGATCCTCGTCGTATTCGGACTCAGGTTTTTCTCGATAACAATGGTGTCCCTCGTCGTTGATGACGAGGATGTTCTTCATGCCCATTAAGTCGGGCATCACGCGTTGAACCATCTGCCCCTCGGTCTCCTGTGTGTTGAGCTCATCCCCAGTACGACCTTGAAGCAAGGCGCGGCCGCCCGCGGAAAGCTCCATGCGTTCGCGCGGTTTGAAGGCGTGATAGTTGGTGATAACGATCTTTGCGTCCTTCAAATTGTCGAGTAAGTCGCTGGGGACAAGTTCCCGGCGACCGTAATAGCTGTCGGGGTCGTTGGGCTGGAGGACGCGCAAACGGTCCTTGATCGTCAAGCCGGGGGTGCAGACGAGAAAGCCCCGCGTGAAGTGCTTGCTCGACGATCGGCGCATAGCATTAACCGTCTGCCAAGCGATGATCATCGCCATTACCGTGGTCTTGCCGGTGCCGGTGGCAAGCTTTAAAGCAAGACGCATCAACTCGGGGTTGTAGGCTGCATTTGCGGAAGCGAGATGTTCAAGCAGAAACTTGCCCCTCTTGGACTGGGGCGCCACCTCAGTGAGCCAGATTAGGGTCTCCATCGCTTCCACCTGGCAGAAGAACGGCCGTATATCGCTGAACGCGTGATGCCGCCAATGCTGGAGAAGTCGGACCGTCTCCGGCGTGACCTGCCACTGGTTGGGACTGGGCAAAGAGCGCCAGGTGTCTACATGACTGCGTACTTCATTGATGATCGGAGTGGGGTCGTATTGCTGTGCCTTGGTCGAAAGTCCCTTGCCCTCATTAAAAACAAGTTCCTCTTGGGCGGCAGAATGCTTTCGCTTCTTCGGCTTCGGGATTGGAGTAATGAACTCGGCGTGGCGACGGAATTCGAGGATCTTTTGCGTGGGTTGTCCGTGCACATCCAGCTCCCAATGCCGGGCAGGGCTGGCATAAGGGGAGTTCAGGATGGGGTGATCAAAGAATGGGTCAGCCATTGGTCGGTGTGGGCTCCATTGCCTCGGTCACGGTGATCATGCCACAAGCGCTGGGGGGATAGCAGGAAACAGAAATTGCGCTGGATTCAATTGGGAGTTTGATGGCCTGACCCCGAAAAGACCAACAACAATGATTCTGCTTTGTTATGTTAGCCCCCCATTGCCCGCTTTTGTCACACAAGAAGACATGCTTCCCGAGGAACAGCCTGAGCTACGAGTATGGAAATTAGGGGAATTCTCCCCCGGGGAAATTCAGGAAACGACTACCGTCCGGCGATGAGTAGACCACGAATGCCGAACATTTGGCAATTATACTCGGATGGAAATAATTAGGAACAAAAAATTAGGAGTGAGGGATTAGCCGAATTATCTGTGAAGAAGAGACTCGTATCGTCAAATACCTCTGATACCAAACCTGTTGTCTCCAATTCATTCACTAACTGCATTTCACTTAAGGCTTCAAATATCATCACGGAGGGTACTGTGTCTCTTCCAAAGATCAAGATCAGCCGCGATGAACTCTACGAAAAAGTCTGGACTACTGTAATCCACGAGCTCTCAGCGGAATTCAGCCTCTCCGACGCGGGGCTTGGGAAGGTTTCCTGGCGTCACCAAATTCCAGTCCCTGGACCGGGGATATTGGGCCCGGCTGCAATCCGGACAACGCCTCAAGCGCCCTTCCTTGCCTGCGAATGCCGAAGCGAGATTCAACACCATCGAGGTCTTCCCAAGCGAACCGTGGCCACCGATCCGGGAGACCGAGCAAGAGAATTAATTTGCGACAGTCCCGCAGTAATTGCCACCCTCGTCCGAATTTCTGCAGTTTCAGACCGGTGAAGATCTGAGGGACCGGATTCAGCAATTCATCTGGCACCCCTCCGGGGCTCAACCCCCGGGAGGGTAAAGGGGCGGCGTTCGGTTCTATTCGCCGCGGCGAATGCCATCCCTACGGGATTGGGCGTTGGCGGGTTCAAGATTCTTGCCGAATCCCACGATTGGTAAGGACCGGATTCAGCAATTCATCTGGCACCCCTCCGGGGCTCAACCCCCAGGAGGGTAAAGGGGCGGCGTTCGGTTCTATAAATATGCCATCCCGACGGGATTGGGGGTTAGCGAGTTCGAGATTCTTGTCGAATCCCACGATTGGTAAGGACCGGATTCAGCAATTCATCTGGCACCCCTCCGGGGCTCAACCCCCGGGAGGGTAATGGAGCGGCGTTCGGTTCTATAAATATGCCATCCCGACGGGATTGGGGGTTAGCGAGTTCGAGATTCTTGTCGAATCCCACGATTGGTAAGGACCGGATTCTCCAATTTATCTGGCACCCCTCCGGGGCTCAACCCCCGGGAGGGTAATG
>JAIQFV010000048.1 GCA_020073085.1 Terriglobia bacterium
GTTGATATACTTCTTGCTAGGGGTCGTTTGTTTGGTCATTGTCCGCTCCTTTGAAAAAGTGATCTGTCTTTCCGAGGAGCTTACCAAAAAACGACCCGCTCATTCGAGTCGTCACGGTCCTTCATAGGATCTGACCCCGAATGCCATGAGGAAGGCCCCTCTGGGGCATTTCCCCATCGCACTCTGGCGTTCAATGTTTCTAATGCTTCCGTGCACGTGATGTCTCATTTGACAATGCTGATTTCCACTTGAAATCCCGTCAGGCCAGGTCTACACTTTTCCTCGGCCAGGCGATCCCCCACTCGTCTCCACAACGTGATCGTGCTGATTGACTGGCCGACGGAGGCTTTCCCTCGGTTTTTCTCCTATCCTAAATGGAAGTGTGCTTGTGCGCTGGGATCAGACTGCGAAGGTTCCAGTGTAAGCTTGCCCACTTCGGGAGGAGATCTCGCACGGAACTTTCCGGAAAATGAGCCTGACAAATAGAAGAGAAAATAGAAAATCATTCCGGAACGGCCCCCGACAGAGGGTCGAGAAAATCGAGAAAAGCGCATGAACTCATCTTGTGAAAGCCTTCCTACCCCGGGTTCATGTGAAAGAGGGAACGGAATCTCCCCAACTCAAGTTCACAGAACAAGAAAGTGACCGTTATGAAGCCCATCAAAATGGCAAACTCACCTTCGAGTGCACGTGTTGATCTGCCCCTGGCCCTTTCGATTGCTCTATTCCTTTTTCTCTTCCTTGCCCCCACGAGATCAGTAGTGGCAGATCAAACCCCAACCCTCAACTTTGCGGCCGCACGGACCTATCGTGTCGGGGGCCTTCCAAAATCGATCGTGATTGGTGATTTCAATAACGACGGGATCAAGGACCTGGCTGTAGCAAACAAGGGGACGAATAATCCATTCTATCTTTCTTGAACATTCAGGGAGGAATTATGACAAACCGCGAAGCAGGTCTGTTGGGAGGTAAACTCCTGGGCTTATATACATTCATCATTGCTCTCTCCGCCCTCCAGGCCCCGATCTCGTACTTGTATCTCGGAAAAATCAACAATCAAAGCACTCCAACAGTTTTGCTGGCATTCATCTTCGCCTTTGTTCCCTCCATTCTGCTTTTTCTTTTTGGCTACTATTTGTACTTTAACGCGGGCGCCCTGGGAACCTGGGAGGATCCCGAAAAACAAGTTTCCGGGAGCAGCGCGGGCATGACGCCACAGGTTGTCCAGCGAATCGCTTTCTCGGTGGTTGGCCTCCTTATTCTTGATGGGGCTATTGCCCATTGGGGAATGGTCGTGCCCAACCTCTTTTTCCCTTTCCAGCGTCACGATGCATACTTCTGGGTTCACCTTGCAGAAGCTTTGATTCAGACCGCCCTTGGCCTGTGGTTGTTCTTCGGTACTGAGAATTTTCAACGGATAACCTCCCTCGGTTCCAGGTTCATTGAATCTCTTCGCGGGAAGTCGCCGGGGGACAACTGAGAGTGGAACAGAGGTGACCAGCGAATGTCCATGCCTGATCCGAACGGATTGGATTTCCGCTTTTCGACTTTGAACTTTGAACCTTGAACTTTGAACTGCTCTTCCCTCGACCCGAAAGCCCCAAGACGCGTTTTCCGTTGTTAACCAAAGGGGGTGGCGAGACGTTATATGGGTGAGCAAAGGGGAATTGACCTTCATGGGAAGACAGGTCGAAGACGCACCGGATGAATCGTGCGTCACGGTCAGATCGCCTTTGCGAAACCCAAGGTAACCCGGAGGATGTTATGCGCTCAGAAGACCTCGCGCCCGTGATCATGTCTCTCATCTTCTTTCCTGTCGCAGGGTATATTGTGAAGATAGCGTTGCAGTACAAGGAGAAGATGAGGGTGATCAAGGCCCGCGCCGATGTACACACTCATCTCGTCGAACGGTTCGGCTCCGCTCCGGAGTTCGTCCAGTTCCTACAGACCGACGGTGGCCGGCAGTTGCTGGAAAACATCACCACCGAACAATCGCCGGCCGCTCAAGGGATTCTCGGTTCAATCGAAAGGGGTTGTCTCTTGACCCTGCTGGGCCTGGGCCTTCTTCTCATGGGATATTTCGTCATTAGTGAAGCCGCCCGCCGCGATGCGGTGACATCAGTCTATCTTTTCGGCGGGGTGAGCCTCTCCTTGGGCATCGGCTACCTCATTTCAGCAGGGATTTCCTACCGTTTGTCCAGGGCCTGGGGGCTCCTCGCTGGGACAGGCCTGGGGAAGCCATAGAGTTCGATCATCAGCACAATAGAATTGTCTCACGCGGGATTTCAGGCGATGATTGTAGAAGAGGTTTCTTTGGAAAACCTGCCATTAAGTGGCGCCCGGGCTTCGACGCAGCAGGAGCCGAATCTCACGATGATGGATGAATCGAGCTTCCAGCAATTCTACGCGGACACGGCCCGGTCTCTGCGGCGCTATGTTCATCGCGTCAGCGGCAGCGCCGCCCTGGCGGATGATATCCTTCAAGAAAGCTACTTTCGCTACCTCCGCACTCCCCTGCCGGCCATGGGGGAAGGTCAACGGCGCGCCTACCTCTTCAAGATTGCCACCCGGCTGGTTCAAGATCACTGGAGGCACTCCAAGCGCGAGGCGCATTGGTCCGCGGAAGAGCCGGCGCCCGAGAATGCAGGTGAGGATCCGAACCAGGGCCAGAGTACGCGGTGGGAAATGCAGAGGGCCTTCAAATCGCTGAAACCCCAGGAACGATCCCTTCTCTGGCTCGCTTATGTCGAAGGGGCGGAGCATCGGGAAATCGCGGAGACCCTCGGCCTCAAGGAAAAGAGCGTTCGTGTCCTCCTGTTTCGCGTCCGTAAGAAAGTGGCCGCACTATTGGGCCGGCACAAAACGATTTGAGAGAGATCACCATGAAACAGACCACATGTGAGTTTGAGGAAAAGGTACTGCAAGCTTTAAGGACGGATCACTGGGATCCGGCCGTCGAAGGCCATGTGCATCAGTGTGAGGTCTGTTCCAATCTCCTGGAGGTGGCCTCGGGGATGCGCCAGTTAGCGGAACTCCCCCTCGTCGACTCGCGGCTTCCGGATCCCCGGCTGATTTGGTTCAAGGCACAATTGCTCGAGCGACAAACCGTCCAGGAGCAGGTGGTCCGTCCAATCAGGGTTTTTCGAACCGCTTCTTACTTCGTCCTGCTCCTCCTCGTGCTTCAACTTCTTTCGAGCCACTGGCCCCAGGTCAAAGGGTGGCTCAGCGCCTTTGGACCGCGATGGGATAGAACCGTGATGGCCCTCAATCTGACCCCTTTCTTTATGGGATTTCTGCTGGTGAGTGTGGGCCTGGTATGCCTCAGCGTGATCTTCACCTTTGTTGCGGTCTTGTCGGAAGAATGAAACCCGTCTTGCTCCGCAAGCGGTTCGGGCTCCCTCTTCCCAGCCCCGCCAGTACCCACGACACCCAAGAACCTTGGTTTCCGTCTTTCGACTTTGAACTTTGAACTCCCTTTCTCTATCCTCTATTCCCTCTTGCCTATTACCTAACGAATGTCGGTCCCTGACCCGAATGGCCTGCAGAGAAGCTGGGATTTTTGGCTCTATGAGTTTGAACTTTGAACTTGGAACTTTGAACTTTGAACCTTGAACTCCCGGCCCCCGTGACGGCTTGAACTTTGAACTGCTTTTTCCTGTCCCCCAAAACCTATACCCTAATACCTCAGCCCCCCCTCTGGGTCTCAGCGGTAATTATATGACTCCGCATAGCGGCCAAAGATTGCTAATCCGAAGCCGGACTTATGTCGATGAGAATAGAGTGCCGCGAATCCTCAGCGGCGTCGTGGTTTTAAGTGAGGAGTGAGGGCCGTCCCCCCTTTGAACACCCACGCCGTGCCCCTGTAAAGAGCATATTTGGAAATATTCTGTAAGTATTGAAGAGGAGTATGTCGACGGCCCGCGGCGGGACTTGCGGCTGAGTTGTGACCCTGTCTTTAAGATGGTTCGGTCATTGAGAAGCCGGCAGGTGCGCTTTTTTCACCGACATAGTGGGTTGTGTGAGTTCCGTAGAATGGAGTTATTGATATGCGCATGCGTTTCCTGGTTGTGACCGCTCTAATTGCCTACTTAGGCGCCGCTTCCGCAATCCTCAGCAACGCCCAGTCTTCACTGCCCAACAAACCAGTGAGTGCATCGGACGATTTGCAGGAAGCCGTCGTCATGGAGCATTACGCCACTCACGCTAGTTGGGATGCCGACGGCACCGGTACGCGCGAGATCACGGCCGTCATCCGGGTCCAGGCGGACGCGGGTGTGCAGGAGCTGGCGGTGCTCACCTTTTCGTATCGCAGTGCGAACGAGAGTCTCGATATCGATTACGTGCGTGTGCGCAAGCCGGATGGGACCATCATCGTTACGCCGGCTTATAACATTCAAGATATGCCTGGGAGCGTCACGCGCATCGCCCCGATGTACAGCGACGTCCACGAGAAACACATCACCGTGAAAGCGCTGGGCATCGGCGACGTTTTGGAATATGCGGTCCGATATCACATTTTAAAGTCGGATGTTCCAGGGCAGTTCTGGTTCGAGCACTCATTCCAAAAGGACATGATCGTGAAGGACGAGGAGCTCGAGCTCAGTTTTCCCCGGGACAAATACGTGAACATCAGCAGCCCCGATACAGAACCCAGCGTTCAGGAGGAGGGCAGCCGCCGCGTTTACAGGTGGCGTGCCGCAAATCTCAAACGCGTAGAGGCCCCCCTTGGATCACAGTCCAAACGGGATGCCCCACCCCCGTCCGTTCAAGTCAGCACATTCCATACTTGGGACGAGGTCGGCAACTGGTACGGGCGGGCGCAGGCGGCTCAAGTCGTTGCAACGCCATCCATCCAGGCCAAGGCGGCCGAACTCATGAAGGGGCTGACGTCCGACGACCAGAAGATCCGCGCGCTTTACAATTTTGTCGCGACTCGCCTCCATTATGTTTCTTTATCGTTCGGCACCGGCCGATATGAGCCTCACCCCGCCGATCAGGTACTCGACAATGGATACGGAGACTGTAAGGACAAGCACACCTTGCTGGCCGCACTGCTGAAAGCTGCTGGGTACGACGCATGGCCGGCCTTGATCAACACAACGCGTCAAATCACATCCAAGGTGCCCTCGCCCGGACAGTTTGACCATGTTGTCACCGTCATACCGCGCGGCGACTCGCTGGTCTGGCTCGACACAACGCCGGAAGTGGCCCCCGTCGGATTATTGCTGGCGAATCTCCGCGACAAGCAGGCGCTGGTGATGCCGACGGACAAACCCGCCAAACTCATGAAAACGCCGCCAGAGCCCCCCTTCCCGAGCACGCAAACCTTTGTCGCTGGAGGCAAGCTCAGCCCCGACGGCACGTTCACAGGACACATCGAATGGGCGGCGCGCGGCGATGCCGAGGTGCTGTTCCGGATTGGGTTCCGCGCCACATCGCCGGCCCACTGGAAGAATCTGGTGCACTTGATGTCCCTGAGCGTCGGTTTCTCCGGGGAGGTGGCGGCAGTAACCGCGTCTGCGCCCGAAGACACCGAAAAGCCGTTCCAGTTCTCCTACGACTACACGCGGAAGGGATACGGGGACTGGCCTAACCGGCGGATCACATTACCGTTGCCGACGTTTGGGGTCGAAGGAGGAGACGACGAGAAAGCGAAACCCACGGAACCTGTCTTCCTCGGCGCTCAAGGGGATATTGTCTATCGCTCCACCGTTGAGCTGCCGGCGGGTTACACCGTAACACCTCCGGATAAGCTGGACCTGATCACTGACTATGCCGAGTATCATGCGCAGTATGGGTTCGAGAAAAACATCCTGACGGCAGTGCGGCGGTTTGTCATCAAGAAGTCAGAAGTGCCGCTGTCGGAATGGGACAACTACCGTAAGTTCTGCAAGGCCCTCGCGGATGACAGGGGGCACTGGATCGACTTGATCGGCCTCGATGCAAGTGCGAAACCGGCCGAGGCCGGATTGAATTCGGAGGATGTGGATGCCCTGACCAGATCCGCCTCTACGGCAATCGAAAAGCACAACTACAGCCTCGCAGCGGATCTCTTGAACAAGGCGTTGAAACTCGATCCGGGAAACAAGTGGGCGTGGAATAGCCAGGGCGTCGTATACATGGGCATGCGGCGGTTTGACGACGCAGCCGCTGCATTCCGAAAGCTGATCGAGCTAAGCCCTAACGATCTGCATGCATACAACAATCTTGGTCGAGTGCTGATGATCCAAGGCCAACTCGACGAAGCCCAGCAAGCCTTTCAGAAGCAGATATTAATCAATCCGCGGGAATATTGGTCACATGAGAACCTGGGCAGATTACTGCTCAGCCAAAAGAAATGCGAGGAGGCACGACAAGAATTCGAAGCTGCAGTCGCCATTTCAGACAAAGAGCCGGCCGCGCATGCCGGACTTGGAGAGGCCTATCTCAAACTTGGACAAGTCGACAAAGCCATGGCGGCGTTCGATACGGCCGTGCAGATCGCCCCCTCGCCATCATTGTTCAACCAAGTCGCGTACCTCCTTGCGGAAAAGGGCGAACACCTTGACAAGGCGCGGCAATTCGCGGAGTCAGCCATTTCTTCCCTCGACGCCCAACTGCGCGACATTCAGTTGAAGAACCTCCAAGTACAACACCTTAATCTCGTGAACCTGCTTGGAATAACATGGGACACGCTGGGGTGGGTGTATTTCCAGCAAGGAAACGTTCAGCTCGCGGAGAGGTACCTGGCCGCAGCCTGGAGCCTGACGCAGCACGCCGTTGTGGCCGATCACCTGGGCCAGCTTCACGAAAATCAGGGAGAGAAGAAGATCGCGGCACGGTTTTACGCTCAAGGGGTGGCTGCTTCACATCCTCCGGCGGAGACCCTCCGACGTCTCATTGCCGTCGCGGACGGCGAGAAGGAAGCCGACGTCATGGTTACCCAAGCGCGCGATGAGATTTCGAGGCTGCGCACGACGACGGTTCAGATCGCTAAGCCCCTGGCCCACCAGGCGACGGCGGAGTTCTTCATCAGTTTCCTCCCCGGCCCGCAGGTGGATGACGTCAAGTTCATTTCCGGCGATGAGCAACTTCTCACGGCCGTTCCGGCGATTGCAGCCGCGAAATACGATATCGTTTTCCCCAGCCCCGAGGCTACGAAAATTGTGCGAAGGGGAGTCTTGGCGTGCCCGGAGAAAGGCAGTCCGTGTGAGTTTGTCCTCCTGCTCCCCGACACAGTCCACTCTGTGAATTAGACACCCCCTCTTGCTTTCCTTAAGAACCAACAGACCCGGGTTGCGTTAGGGATGCCTCGGCATGGCGCACACACGCGCTCAGGGTCCCGACTTTGAACTTTGAACTTTGAACTGTTTTTCCGGTCCCCCAAGAATGTCGGTCCCTGACCCGCATGGCTTGCGAGGTCGTTGGATTGGCGAGTTCAGCTAGTACTCGAATTTCTTCCCATCCCGTGCATCTCGGTATGCATTCTCGACCATGCGACTGACATACCTTCGAAACTTTGCGTTCAAATCTTTGTCATCGCCGGTAAACCTCAGCCGCAGAGACTCCACGTCCACCTGCTTCTGCACCTCCTCCACCGTGACCATGCCCTGTTGTACCGCCTGACCCACTTGCCTGACCAGAGTCTCAAATAGTTCTGCTTCCAGGTTCAAGAAATTCTTGTCGTGCCACGCCGGTCCGTGACCGGGAATGATCACATCGGCATCGAACTGGGCGAGCGTCCTCAGACTCTTGGCGTGCTGGCTGAGCGGGGGAGTGAAGTAGGGCACGGGATAGGAAAGCAAGTCTCCGGTGACCAGTATTTTTTCTTTAGGAAGATAAAGGACGGTCGTGCCCCGCGCGTCCCCCACCATGCTCATAAAACGGAACTCGCGACCGCCATGGTGAAGTGTGAGCTGGTCGTTGTACGTAAATGTCGGGTAGGTGCGTTGCACCTTCAATGCTTCTGCGACGTACTCCCGCTCCAAGCGCAAATCGTCTTCATCTTTGCGACGTTGGTCGGCGGTCAGCACTGTTCCGTCCGACTGCTTGCCGCTGCTGACCTCCTTGTCAAAATCGGCCTGGTCCTTACGGAGTCCTTCCGTGTACAGGTGCGGCCATGCCTTTGCGATGTTCAGCATAAACTGTCGGGTTTCCTCGGTCGCGATGATTTCAAGATTGGGAAACTCCTGGCAATAGACCTCGTTGCCGGACCAGTGATCCGGGTGCCAGTGCGAATTTACCAGGTAACGCACCGGCTTATTTGTGATCTTGCGAATCTCGGCAAGGACTTGGCGCGCCGTTGACGGCCGGCTGAAGGTGTCGAAAACGAGAACGTCATTTTCGTTCACGATCACGACGGAATTGCCGTTGGGCACGTATCCGTCGGGCGCTGTAATGAACTGGTAGATGCCGTCAGCGATTTGAACCTTCTGAACTGCAACCCCCGTCTGTGCGAAGCCGGGGGAAACCCATCCGGGTGTAATGCACATCACCAAACAGGGTATCAAGCAAAACGTTAGCAACTGTTTCATGTGGTCGCCTCCCGATTTACATTTTTAACATAGGATGATGGGATCACATCGTTGTGGGCCGTTGCCCAAGAACACATTCTTGGTTCGAGGAATCATTCGGGTTCAGCGATCTGCGGCGACATCGATGATCTCAAGCGGCTGCCGCTTGCAATAACGCTTCGATCTTCGCGTCCAAATTCTCGGCCACCTTCTGGGCCTCCACACTTCCATAAGGAGCAAGCAGGCTCGTCATCGGGTTGTCCTTTCACCGCCTTCGCAGGCGCTTGTCCAATTCGGATACGATCCACGAATCTTGGTTGATTTCTAAAAATCCCCAGTGTCAGACCGGCAACAGCCCAGGGCAGACGGGGACAAACACCTATCCTCTTGGAAGCTCGAAGACTGCTTTGAATGAGGTGTCTGCCCCTTTTTCCGGGGTGGAGTCCCCATGGCCAGGCCATTAGGCATTCTTTGCGAAGGGAAATGGTATCACAATCCCTCGAGGACTGGGTGGCGCATACATCGCGTCTTTTGCGATGTGTGCGGTGGAGAGTCGATTTGCTCTTGCTCCTCGTGACGGGGTCTCTCTCAGAGAAGGCCGCACACATGCCAACAGTGCATGTGTGCGCCTTCCCGCCGTGTCATATCAAAGCTGGATTTCCGTTTTCCAACATTGACCTTTGAACAGCTCTTCCCTATTCCCTACCCCCTATCACCTACCACCTATCACCTAAGCCTCCGCGCCCCCCCCCGCCTTTGCGGTGAATCCTTAAATGTCGACCGTCGCTGCCTGACCCGAATCGCTTCCAATTCCACGAAACTTTTTTCTTGCCCCCTTCGTTAATGGAGGTGTAACGGTTGGCTGCCGGCGGCGGGCGGAGACCTGCCGGGCGGTCAGCTCCGGCCCGGAAAACCCAATTGGGGAGGCAAAATGGGATCCCTCATTCAAGACATTCGCTACGGAGCGCGAACCCTGGCCAAGTCACCCGGATTCATCATTATCGCAATCCTCACCCTGGCGCTGGGGATTGGGGCAAACAGCGCGCTGTTCTCCGTCGTGAATGGAGTGCTGCTGCATCCGCTGCCCTACCCCGACCCGGACAAGCTCGTCGCGGTGTTCGCCTCCACCCGCGAATTCCAGCACAGCTCGGTCACCTACTTGAATTACCTGGACTGGGAGAAGTACAACCAGTCGTTCGAGCACCTGGGGATTTTCCGCAATGAGGACGAATTCCTGATTGGAGCGGGGGAGGGGGAGCGTGTCCGGGCCTATCAGGTCTCATCGGGCTTCTTCCCCGCCGTCGGAATACAGCCAAGACTGGGGCGGCTGTTGCGCCCGGAGGAAGACCGGATCGGCGGGGCGCCCGTGACGATGATCAGCGAAGGGCTGTGGAAGCGAAAATTCAGCGCCTCGCCTGACATCATCGGAAAGTCCATCACGCTGACGGGGAAATCCTATGAAGTCGTGGGTGTCATTCCCGCCAGCTTTAACCTGTATGGGCGGGCGCGGGATGTCTACATTCCGATCGGACAATGGGCCGACCCGACGTTTCGCGATCGCCGTGTCAGCATGGGCTCTCAGGTCATCGGGCGGGTGAAACCCGGGGTGACTCTGGCCCAGGCGCGGGCGGATATGGACCGCATCGGCCGGAATTTGGCGGCCACCTATCCCGACTCCAACAAGGGCATGGGCATTGCGCTGCTGCCTTTGAAAGAGAACATGGTCGGGGACATCCGGCCGTTCCTCTTCCTGCTGCTGGGGGCCGTGGGGTTTGTGTTGCTGATCGCGTGCGCGAACGTGGCGAACCTGCTGCTGGCACGGGCCACGGGCCGGACGAAAGAATTTGCCATTCGCGCGGCCCTGGGGGCCAATCGAGGCCGCGTCATCCGTCAACTGTTGACAGAGAGCGTTCTCCTGGCGATGGGCGGGGGCGCCCTGGGGCTCACCCTGGCGTACTGGGGGACGAAGGCCATCCTGGGCACGCTGCCGCAAGCGCTGCCGCGCGCGAGCGAAGTGAAGCTCGACTGGCATGTGCTGCTCTTCACGCTGGGGGTTTCGGTCGCGGTCGGTATGATTTTCGGGCTGATGCCGGCGCTGCGGATGTCCCGTGCCGGGCTGGCGGAAGTCCTCAAGGAAGGCGGGCGCGGCATGAGCGGGGCGCGGCACCGTGCTCAACGCGTGTTCGTTGCAGTGGAGATGGCGATGGCGCTGGTGCTGCTGGCGGGAGCCGGGTTGATGGTGCGCAGCCTCACGGCCCTGTGGAAGGTTGACCCCGGATTCAATCCGCACAACGTGATGACGTTTGATATGACGATGCCGCGCGGCATTGCGGACAATCCGCTGGCCCAACGAACGCTGCTGCGCAACCTCCACGACACCCTGGTCGCCGTGCCCGGCGTGCAATTTGCTTCCCTGCAGGGAGGCTCGCTGCCCATGAATGGGGACTCCGAATTGCCCTTCTGGCTCGAGGGTCAGCCCAAGCCAGCCACCCAGGACGAGATGTCCATCGCGCTGTTTTATCTGGTGGAACCGGAGTACCTGAAGGCGATGGGAACTCCCCTGAAGCGCGGCCGGTTCCTGGCGGAACAAGACAACGAGCATTCGCCGCCGGTGGTGGTGATTGACGAAATATTCGCGCGGAAATATTTCCCCAACGAGGACCCCATCGGAAAGCGCCTGAATCTCGCCATCGTGGACATGCAGCCGATGATTGTGGGCGTCGCCGGCCACGTCAAGCACTGGGGATTGGATTCCGACGCGACCGCCAAGATTCAGGCGCAAATCTATATTCCATTCATGCAACTTCCGGATCGGCTCATGCCGTTGCTGTCGAACGGCGTGGGGCTGGTCGCTCGCACCCGGGGCCCCCAGGGCGAACTGGCGGAGACGATCCGGCGCACCCTGGCGCGAATGAACAGCGATCAGGTGGTGTACGGCGTCCAGTCCATGGACGAGATCGTGGCCGATTCCTTCTCCGATCGAAGATTCTCCATGATCCTGCTCGGGGTCTTTGCGGGGCTGGCCCTGATTCTCTCAAGTATCGGAATCTATGGGGTCGTGTCCTATCTGGCGGAGCAGCGGACCCATGAGATCGGAATCCGCCTGGCGCTGGGCGCCCAGCGGGGCGATGTGCTCCGGCTGGTGCTCGGCCAGGGGGCCGGGATGGCCCTGGTGGGAGTGGGCATTGGACTGGGCGCGACCTTGGGCCTCACGCGGCTGATGTCCAAAATGCTCTTCAGCGTGAGCGCGACCGATCCCCTGACCCTGGGGGGCGTTTCGGTGATGTTGACCGCCGTGGCGCTCGTGGCGTGCTATATCCCCGCACACCGCGCCATGCGCACCGATCCCGTGATCGCCCTGCGGTACGAGTAGATGAACTGCGGGTTAATTCTATTTGATTTTCATTTCCAGATCGCACGATCCTCGTTGTATTCTCCCTATTCCCTATTACCTATTCTCTATTCCCTATTACCTAACACCTGTCACCTAAACCCTCCGCGCCTCAGCGGTGAATCATGAAATGCTGATATACTGGCACAGATTTCGTCGCCAGGCTCGCCGGATTGTCGAAAACGAGCAAGTAAGACCTCATAGATGGACAGAGGTATTTCGATGAACACGAAAAAACAGCGTTGGGTAGTTTCTATCATCTTTGCGACCCTGGCTGCCTGCTTGATGACGGCTTTTGGTCAACAACCAGGCTTTCCAAGCAAGGATGGTCAAGGCTCCAGGCCTCAAAGCAGTATTGCGGGTCAATATGATGTCAGAGCCTTTGGAGCCAAAGGCGATGGCAAGACCGTCGACACCCCGGCCATCAACCGGGCCATTGAAGTGGCAGCGGCCGAGGGGGGCGGCACCGTACATTTCCCCGCCGGCACTTACCTTTGCTTCTCGATTCACTTGAAAAGCCATATCACGCTATACCTCGATCAAGGCGCTACGATTGTGGCTGCCGATCCATCGGAAGTCAAAGGTGGGTACGATCTGCCTGAACCTAACCCGTGGGACAAGTACCAGGACTTCGGTCACAGCCACTGGCACAACAGCCTGATTTGGGGCGAGGGGCTTGAGGACGTTTCGATTCTGGGGCCGGGGATGATCTGGGGCAAAGGATTGGTGCGGAACGGCGAGGAGTCGCGCACGCGCGCGCAGAACGACGCGCTCCGTGATGTTCCGACCGACCCGACCGCGGCCCCCTTCGGCTATCCCAATCTGCGCGACGCGGTGGAACCCGGCTGGGGGAACAAGGCGATCAGCCTCAAGCTCTGCCGCAACGTCGTGATCCGCGATGTCACGATCTCGCATGGCGGGCACTTTGCCATCCTGGCGACGGGCGTTGATAACCTCACTTTAGATAACTTGAAGATAGATACGAACCGCGACGGGATTGATATTGATGCTTGTCGCAACGTGCGGGTCTCGAATTGCAGTGTCAACTCGCCCTTCGATGACGCGATCTGCCCGAAAAGCTCGTATGCGCTCGGCTTTGCGCGGGCGACGGAAAACGTGACCATCACGAATTGTCAGGTCAGCGGCTACGACGAAGGCACGTTTCTCGATGGCACTTACAAGCGCGAGTACCACCGATATGATCGAAACAGCTCGACGGGACGTATCAAATTCGGGACCGAATCGAACGGCGGCTTCAAGAATATTACGATCTCCAACAGCGTCTTCGATTACTGTCGCGGCCTGGCGCTGGAATCGGTCGACGGCGGGTTACTCGAAGATGTGACCATCAATAACATCACGATGCGCGACATCACGAATGCCCCGATCTTTCTCCGGCTCGGCAGCCGTCTCCGGGGGCCGAAAGAAGCGACGAGGGTGGGCCGAATCCGGCGCGTGATCATCAGCAATGTGGTCGTTTACAATGCGAATCCCCGGTACGGCTCGATCATCAGCGGTATTCCCGGCTATGACATTGAAGATTTAAAGCTGAGCAATATCCGCATCGACTACCAGGGCGGCGGCACCCGGGAGCAAGCGGCACTTGAGCCGCCCGAGAAGGAGAATGACTATCCCGAGCCAACGATGTTCGGAGAGATCCCGGCCTATGGCTTCTTCATCCGCCATGTGAAGAGGGTCGAGATGAACCATGTCGAGGTCGGCTTCATGAAAGATGACCTGCGGCCCGCCTTCGTTCTGACCGATGTGAAAGACGCGGAGTTCAATCACGTCAAAGCACAAGCCGTGGTCGCGGTGCCGGTCTTCGCGCTCAAGAATGTGGAGAACTTCAGTACTCACCAGTGCCGGCCGGTGCCTGACATACGGCTTGAGCGCGTAAAGCAAGAGAATTTGTTTATGAAGTCAGAACGGCCGGAAGCTCGCTGAAAAAGAATGTCAGTACCTAACCCGAATGGCCTGCAGAGAAGCTGGGACTATTGGCTCTATGACTTTGAACTCCTGGCCGACGTGGCGGGTTGGACCTGGATTCCCGCTATTCGACTTTGGACCTTGGACTTTCAACTTGTTTCCCTCTTCCCTATCACCTAAAACCTATCACCTATTCCCTATCCCCTATCACCAAAGCCCTCCGCGCTCCCTGGGGTAAATACAGTGTGATTCTCCAAGAAACGCCGCCGATCCTCATCAATCCAAAGGATGGCTCCTCGCTTGGTTTCTAATTGTGAAATTGTCATAGCCTGACCCCAAAATTCCGCTCCAATATTTACTCTGCCGCCACATGAGTGCCTGAGGAACCGACATCGCTGTCCCATTCTGGACAGACAGAAAATATTCCTGAGGTGTAGTGTATTTTGACTGGTTGTTACGATCGCAACGTTTCTCGCTCATTGTCACGGCTAGGAGGATCAATATGCCCACTGAAAAGGAAATGACTGATAAAGACATCAGCCTAAAAATCACTATTCTCCAACAGGACGGCACCCCTTACCCGGGGACGGTCGACATCGAATTCCAGCACCAGACCCTCGCCGATCGCTATGAACTGCATTCAGCAGACGGCTCCAAAGCCATCAACGTCGCCGGACTACACCGCGCTCCGCAAGGACTGTACAAGGTCACCGTTACTTCCACAGCCTTCTTTGCGCCGACCAGCCAATTCGTTACCGTTCCGGCGTCCGGTTTTGCCACCGTGACATTCAAACTCGAGCATGGCGAGGATATTGTAATGGAACCACCGCATCTCAAAGAGCGCGCCAACTTCCGCTCGCTCATCCTTACCAACCCGAATTACTTCGGCAACATTGCCAAGAGCCCCTACAAGCCGGTGATAAACATCTCCGGCAATACCTTCTATGAAGAGATTGGTTGCGTAGGCTTCGAACCGCAACTCAGCCTTCTGGAAGCCGTCGTCTACATAAAGCAGATCACCGGGTATGCCGGCGGAGTCTGCTCCAATGGCTCGAAGGAGTACGTTCGTTTCTATCTCTCGTTTGATGACGGCGCCACTTGGCAGGATCAGGGAGAGGTCGACTTCACCGTCTACGACGTGCCCGCCGAGCCGCGGCGCAAACAGCGATTGGAATACGCCTGCACCCTGAAGATCAATCCGCCCAAGAAACCCTGCAAACAGCGAAACATCCTCCGCGCACGTGCTATCCTTTCTTGGAATGTTCCGAATCCGCCGGCCACGCCCAACCACACCCCCGTTTGGGGCAACGCACACGACACCTACATCCAGGTCGCGAAGCTGCAGTCCTACCGGGTTAAGGACGTTTTCGAAGTCGCCGAGTTGAAGATCCCCCCGATGGTCATGGAACTCATCGACGTGGAAACACCTGTGATCCCGCTTCCACCGCCGAAGCTGTCCGCCCTTGATCTGCAGGCTCTGTACAAAGAAAAGAAGGTCGAGCCGCACCGTTTTGCCCTCAAAGAAGCAATCGCCTATATGGACCAACCAGGGCTCACGGCCAAGCTGATGGCGCCGGACTATAAACTGCCGTTCCCCACCCTGGATCCTGGGGAAATATTCGGCCCCATCGCCGCGCCGCCATCCGACACGCGATACGAAGAGCTGGTGTGCATCGGACACCATTCGGGCGATCACGGGCTGCTCGCCGGAATCGTGCGTGTGAAGCTGCCCTGTGGCTACTCCGGCGGCCCTTGCACCGACGGCAGCCTGGAGTATGTCACGTTTTGGGCTGACTTCGATAACAGCGGCAACTTCGCCACATGCCTCGGCCAGACTTCGGTCAGGGTGTACGACTTCGAGAACCTCCCCGAGGGTGGACTCGAATACGCCGTGTACCTCCCGGTAAACTTCGACCAATACCGCCAGGAGTGTCATGAAGGTCCGAAGGTCGTCCACATCCGCGCCATCCTGTCGTGGAACGTTTTGCCGCCTTGCGGACAGCCGAACTACCGGCCGGTCTGGGGGAATCGTCTGGAAACGATGATCCTCCTGCAGCCCGGCCTCCCGGTCACTACGCAGGTGCCGCTTCTGAGCCGAGCGGGCGACATGTCCTACATCAACATCAGCGCCGGCGGGCTCGCCACCGGTAACACGCTCGAAACTGGCGCGCTCTATCACGACAGCCCCTTCGGCGGAGTCATCAATATTGCCGGCAAAATCCCGCTGCCCACGTCCGGCATGAAGTACCGGGTGATGAAGAAGTTGAACTCCGATCCGGCCACGGCATGGGCGCCCATCGTGAACGAACCTCAGGGCGTCGGGCTGTACATCAGCACGTGGAATCCGGTCACGGGTTGGCACACCACCTACACCGTGAAACACGCGCTCCCGCCCACTATCGATGGCTATTACGAATACGAGGACTACGCTTCTTACCACTACGTGGAATCGAATCTCATGGGCTACTGGCAGACCACCGCAGCCGATGACGGGAAACTCTTCAATCTCCGCATCGACCTGAACGTGGACGGGAATCCCGATCACGACTTACACAGCAATGTGGTCTCAGTACTCATCGACAACACGGCCCCGGTCGCTCTCCTCAGCATCGATCTTGGCGGTCAGTGCGGGGACTTCACTCCGGGGGCGATTTTCACCGGTAAGTTCACCGCAACGGATATTCACTTCGGGTCCTTCTCGTTCGACATCAAGCCGGACGGCCCACCGGCCTACCCGTCGCACGGTGTGTTGCCGGTTCCGCCCAGCGGGGCGTCTGTCCTCTACGGCGGGGCCATCGGCGACCCCGGCCTCGCGAACGCGACTTGGACTGTGAATACAGGCAGAACCCCGCCTGCCGGGGAACCGCACGTGGGACCTATGGATCCCTGCGGGTACGCGATTATTCTGCACGTCTGGGATCGCACTAACGTGAACAACGGGCGTACCAGCAACTATGCCCAGGCCTCAGTCGGCTTCTGCCTGAGGAAACCATAACGCTTTGAGACCCCGGGGCGGACTATCGGAATAGGTGGCCCGCCTCGGCGATGCCGCTCCTGGACCACACCTCCAATGGCGGTAGGTCTCAACGGGCTGTTGCTCAAGAGCATTTTTTTAACCCGGGGGCCAGGTCTATTTATTTTTCAATTGGCAGCTAATCTATTGGAAAACTTGCGCCAGGGACGGGTCGCTCTCCATGCGTTGTCGAAAGCGACGGACCGCTCCAGAGACGGACACACGACTTTGAACTTTGATCTCCTGGGCGCTGTGGCAGGTTAAACTTTGAACTGATTTTCATTCTGCGTCATCCG
>JAIQFV010000049.1 GCA_020073085.1 Terriglobia bacterium
CCCACGACGAGAAAAGGAACACGAAAGGAGATTCGGATGCGGAGCGTCCCCAGCCGGCCGCCTTAGCAATCGGCGCCAGGCCACCACGTTGGCCTTGACATTGAATGCCTTCTCATGGAAGCCCCATCTGAAGCTCCGCTCAGGCCCGGAGGGCTGCCCGAATGTAGCCCCACCTGAAGCTCCGCTCAGGCCCGGAGGGCCACCAGAATGTAGCCCCACCTGAAGCTCCGCTCAGGCCCGGAGGGCCACCAGAATGTAGCCCCATCTGAAGCTCCGCTCAGGCCCGGAGGGCCACCAGAATGTAGCCCCACCTGAAGCTCCGCGTTCTTTGCGGAGCGAGGGTGGGGTGAGGGAAGAAAATAGGAGAGCCCCGCTTGCGGGGCGAAACCTTCCCCCGACGTTCCAGTAAGCCGATCGCCCGATTCGATTCCATGCACTTGGAACGAGTTCGCCCGTTCGAGCTGAAACGAGAGCTCCCGAGGGCGCTGCCCCTGTCAGGAAGACCTCCAGTGCCCCAATATCACATCATGAATCCAACCGGTGGAGTTGGGCTCCGCTAATTCGGGAAAGGCGAAGGGAGACAGAAAGAAATCCTTGCGGAGAGGAACCTGGCTGGGAACCTTTTTATAATTGTCCAGAGATCCATTCGAAAGATTCTTTCGCCCCGCAAGCGGGGCTCCGACGTCACGGGAGTTCCGGTACCCCACCCTCGCTCCGCAAAAAACGCGGAGCTTCAGGTGGGGCTACAATCGGGCGGCCCTCCGGGCCTAAAGTGACGGAACCCTTCGGGGTTAAAAGGACACAAACCTCTCTCGAAAAGCATTTACCAACAGAAATCCAATCTTTCCCCCACACTGTCCGCAGCCTTCAACTTCGGAATTCAGATCCATCCACACTGAATCCCCAGCCACCTTGTGATCCTGCGCACATTAACTCCCTGCAGGACGAGACATCATGGCGCAGGTCGAAGAGGCCGGGCATGTCAAAGTGTTGTGAGATTGTGAAACTAAGATCTTATTTGCCACGGAGTTGTGTTTTCTGGAAACGAGTCTTTAATTTTGACTGAGGGTTTTTGAAACAGGGAAACTGGAACGACCCAAAAGGAATGTGAAGGGGGTGTCCGATGAGGAGCGATCCTCTCATTCGAAGCCAGTACGCAGTTCTTAAGAGGACTGCCCGCATTAGCCTGATGAGGGCATTAAGCATCACCTTTCTTTTGGCCGCACTACTACACGCTCATTCCCATGTTTTGAATGCTTCCTCGCTCCCTCAGTCATTTGAAAAGTTGAATCGAATGCTCAGGAGCTATCAGGTTCTAGACCTGGATCTGGATCAGATTTCTGTAGAAGCAAAGTCAGAGGGCCGCATCTCGATCGTTCTGGATAACGTCCCAACCGAGCTGGTTCTTCGCGCCAAGAACCTCCGGGCGCCGGATATTCAGTGGACACAGACCACGGCCACGGGCGTGGTTCAAGAAACACTGCCGCCTGTCAGCACCTTTGAAGGAGAAGTCGCGGGAGAACCCGACAGCCAGGTGCGTTTGCTGGTTCGACCGGATTTGTTCATCGGGTTCATTCGAAGGGGGAATGATTGGATATTTGTGGAACCGCTTTCCCTCTACGTTCAGGGTTCAAGCCCGAAGCAATCGGTGACCTACCACGAGGCCGACATCCGTCCCGAGTATCCGGGTGTCTGCGGGACAACCCTGCTCGAGGACATCGGGGGGCATTTGTTTGGGATTCGCGAAGGCGCGGCAAAGTCGGACGTCAAGGAGGCCGCCTTAAAGCATTTCCGTATCGCCACCGATGCCGACTATGAGTTTTATCAGGTCAACGGTTCGTCCAGCAACAGCGTCATCGAAGGAGTGCTGAACGAAGTGGACGGCATCTATCAGTCCCAACTGAACCTGACCTTGACCGTGGGTTTTCAAAATGTGTTTACCTCCGCGGCAGCACAACCGTACACCTTACTCGACCCGGGTCCCCTGTTGGGCCAGGTGAAATCGGAGTGGGGCGCGCATCGGGCTGGCGTCCAGCGCGACGTGGTCCATATGTATTCAGGTAAAGATTTGACCGGCAATGTCGTTGGGATCGCCTACCTGGGTGTGACGTGCAATTTGTCTTACGGATACGGACTGACCTCCGGCAGTGCATTCTTGGGGAAGCTGAGCGCCCACGAAATCGGGCACAACTTCAATGCCCAGCACGACGATCAGGTGACGCCTCCAGCCGCTGTGTGCAGCGGGAGCGGGCCGATCATGTGTTCGTCGATTCAAAATCACGGCCCTGATGAATTTTCTCAGCGGTCCAAGGACGACATTGGCGCCTACGCCGCTACTGCAAGCTGCCTGACCTCGGTGAATACTGCTTCAGTGACTACCGAAGCAGCCTCCGGGGTGAGCTCGTCTTCAGCAAGTTTAAATGCCACCGTGAACCCGAACGGTCTCTCCACCTCGGTGCGCTTTCAGTGGGGGCTTACCACCTCATACGGAAATACCACCCCGACCCAATCTTTAGGGGGCGGGGCATCCAATATCACCTTCAACACAGCCCTGACCGCTCTTTCACCGAACACAACCTACCATTTCCGGACTGTGGCCACCAACAGCGCGGGAACAGCCTACGGGAATGATACGATCTTTGTGACGAAACCGGTCGGTTCAAACACCCACCTTCTTCTTTCGGTTGGAAGCGTCAAAACGTCTTCAACGACCGGAAACGGAGGTACTGTCCAGGCCGGTTATGCCACCGTCGAATTAAATTCGGGAAGCATGCCGTATGGGACCGCAGTGTTCGGTGTGAGCAAGAATGGCTTCGTCGTGAGCGAAGCGGGCGTGCCCGCCTCTCCGCCGACCACGCGGGCGCGCATCTTCATCGAATCCCGGCCCAGTGTCGCCGGGAAGTCCGATCGCGAGGCCGCCGGGACGATCGCCATCAACACGGGTTTTGCCATGGTGAACCAGGGAAGTGCCATGGCGACGATTACTTTTCAGTTGCGCGATTCTGCGGCCAACAATCTGGCGGTGGGTCACGGCTCACTTCCGCCCAATTCGCATGTGGCTAGATTCATCGATGAGCTTCAGCAAATGGCGCCGGATTTCATCCTGCCCCCCAACTTCACCGCCTCCACGGGTTACGGATCGCTCGAGATTACGAGCGATCAGCCTTTGTCGATTGTGGCCCTGCGGCTGGTCGCAAACCAGCGGGGAGAAACTCTGTTGACCACCACCCCGCTGGCCGATCTTCAAAGGGCTCCCGGGGCCGGACCGCTTTACTTTCCTCAACTGGTCGATGGGGGCGGATATCAGACCTCTCTTGTCCTCCTGAATACCTCCAGCGCCTGGGAAAACGGAAGCATTCAGATCCTGGACAACAGTGGGGCCCCACTCGCGGTTCATCTCTCGGGTGATCCGGGCGGGGCATGGCCTCAGTTCCGCTACAGTATTCCTCCGGGGGGTTTCTACACTCTCCAGACGGATGGCGCTCCCCCCGGGGTCAAAACAGGGTCCGTCCAGGTGACCCCAGATACCTTCAATCAGGCACCAATTGGCGCCGGGGTTTTCACCTACACCACGGGTGGAATTCGGGTGACGGAGTCGGGGATTCCCTCTGCGACCTCGACTACCCACGCCCGAATCTATGTCGACCTCTCCGGCGGCCACAACACGGGGATTGCAATTGCGGCCCCCGACGGACGGCCACTCCACTTGACCTTCAATGCGTTTCAGACGGACGGTGTGACCCCGGCAGGCAGTGGGTCTCTCGACCTCACCGGAAATGGACACGGCGCCAGCTTCGCCAATGAGTTGATTCGATCGTTGCCGGACGGCTTTACAGGGGTCCTCGATATCTCAGCTCCCACTCCCTTCGTCGCGCTGACCTTGCGGTCCCTGAAGAATGGCCGCGGCGATTTTCTGATCACGACATTTCCAGTGGCCGACTTCAATCAGCCTGCACCCGCTCCTGTGGTGTTTCCACAAATTGTGGATGGGGGAGAGTACAAGACCCAATTCATTCTGTTGAACACGACCGGAGCCGCGTCCGATACGACCCTCACCCTCTTTGGGGACAACGGCAGCATGTTTTCGCTGGGGAAGAAATAAGGGAACTTCCGATGTCCGACTTCTGACTTCAACACCAAGAATGAAAATTATCTGACTGAGCCAGAGACCGCATTAAATCCAATCCAGATTCATGGCAGGCGTGAGGCTGCCTTTTCAGTGAGTGTTTTGATTTTTTCCATGGGAACGAGATCGCCCTGGCCGGAGGCTGAGGCGGAGACCGTTACGAACATGCGCCCTTTCTCTGTGCCGCATGACGTTGAAAACTGCTTCACGGTCTGTTGAACAGGGGCCACCATGGTGGAACACTTCATGTTCCCGAAGTCTTTCTTGTCGACTTTGTAGCCCTCCTGCCTCAAGGCTTCCTCAGAGGCCTTGATTTTGTTTTCGCCTTGTTTCTTTCCCTCGGCCGTTACCGGTCCGGTCGAATACACCAGGGAAACCGAGCGTGCACCCATCTTCCAATGGCAGGTCATCAGTGTCCCCTCATGATCGCTACTGGCCCCCTTCTTGTAAGGGATATCGCCCTCCGTGGAACTTGTGATCTTCGCCCCCATCACCTCCTCGAGTTCGGAGACGGTCAACATGGAGCAGGCTTTCGGGCCGGATTGCGCCCGGAGGGCCAGCGGAACTGCAAGGGCCGCAATCAGGACCAGCACAAGGGTCGTCTTCCGGTAGATTGGGGTCATGGATTTCCTCCTTTGCCTTCCTCTGCGAATGTGATGATCTGCCCGCGCGGCATCTTTATGCCCCGGGCCTTCCGCAATATCTTACCAGCACCCTGCTCGATCGGGGTGTCCAAATATTCTCCAGGTCCGATCTCTCCAACGAATACCGCTGGGTTTGGCATTTGTTCAAGCCCGGAGGGCGTAAGATAGTAGCCCCACCTGAAGCTCCGCGTTCTCTGCGGAGCGAGGGTGGGGAAAGGCGACGCAGGAGGAATGAATCGGATTCAGGCCCGGAGGGCCCAGAGATTGTAGCCCCATCCGATGCTCCGCGTTTTGTGCGGAGCAAGGGTGGGGTCACGACGCAGGGAAGAATTTGGCTCAGGCCCGGAGGGCCGCCAGAATGTAGCCCCATCCGATGCTTCGCGTTTTTTGCGGAGCAAGGGTGGGGTCACGACCACCCCGCAAGCGGGGCTTGCTTGTTTCTGGAGGGACCGGTACCCCACCCGCGCTCCGCCCCGCAAGGAACGCGGGACGGAGCTTCCCGCCACGGTGGATCTTCGACAGGTGGGGCGATGCGCCGCGGCGCAGCAGCCCTTCGGGCCCCCGAATGGTCTCCCGCTTCGATGGTCTCACCGCCTAATGACGCCACCAGTCATCCCGATCCCGGTCACGAAAGTGGTCGAAATACCGGTCCTCACGATCGTAGCCGCAGCGGTTGAGGATTTGATGGAGTTCGAATCGCTCCTGATTCGCCTGTCGGCTCCTCGGCCCAAACCGTTGCACGGCCCGGTCCAGCTCGCGTTGTTCCTTTCGAATTTTGGAACGGCACTTTCCATCGCTCCAATGCCCGGCTTCAGCGATGCCCGTCCCGCCCAGCAACAAAACTGCACCCAGGGCAATGCTTGCTACTTTTGATCTGATCATCATACCTACCTCCCGCAGCACCGGAGGCCCACTGTCGTGCCTCCTCACCCATCGCTGCTTGATGAAGGGATGACACCGACGCTCGACGAGTTGTATGAACCAAGAATTCAGAGATCTCGAATCGGCCAGACAACCAACTGCCACCCTCACGGCTTCTCAGTAAAGTGAGTAGCGGAGGTGATGGATATGAACAAGAGCTTAGGAACATTGATCAAGGTGATGTTCGGTACATTTGCACTTGGTGTTTCGTTGTGTATCGTGAACACGACCGCCATTGCGGATACGGGTTCAAAGCAAGACAGTGTGAAGCTCCACGGAGGAGCGGCTTCTCAGGACCGGGACTTTCGTGCCCAGAGTGTGTTGACTGAACAGGTGCGGCATAAGCTCGCGATGCTCCCCTGGTACAACGTGTTTGACTGGCTGGAGGGCTATGTAAGCCCGGAGGGCGAGGTCACTCTGCGGGGCCAGGTGGTGAGGCCCGTGACGAAGTCTGATGCCGCGGCCAGCGTGAAGCGCATCGAAGGGGTCACGCAGGTCAACAATCAAATCGAAGTGCTGCCGCTGTCTCCCAACGATGACCGGATCCGTCTGAGGGTGTACCGCTCCATCTTCAATTTCAACTCCCCGTTGTTCCGGTACTCGGAGGGCTCCATGCCGCCGATCCACATCATTGTGAGAAACGGTCATGTCATCCTCAAGGGGATCGTTGCCAATGGAACGGATAGTCAGATGGCTTATATGCGGGCCAACGGAGTCCCAGGGGTCTTCAGTGTGACCAACCAGCTTCAGGTGGAACAGTCCAGGCACAGGAATGGGTGAGAATAAGCCAGGGCAGTAGGAAAGAAGAAAGGCGCATCCATGGGAGGGATGCGCCTTTCTTTCGTTAGGGACCACTCAAGAAATTCCAAAATCCAAAGTCCAAAATCCAAATAAAACCCAAATTCCAATATCCAACAATGCAATTGTATCAAGGTCTCCTGAGCCTGGTCCTTGGAAGACGATTCGTGGGACGGATTAGTCGTTGGTCTCCATCATGCCATAGTAAGCAATAACACGATCCCCTCGACAGTTGGGTTTTGGAATTTGGGTTTTATTTGGATTTTGGACTTTGGATTTTGGAATTTCCCGCGGGTACCGCATCACACTCAGGAATATGGAGGAAAGTAAGCGGGATTTGGTGAGCCGTGCTGGACTCGAACCAGCGACCCTCTGCTTAAAAGGCAGATGCTCTACCTCCTGAGCTAACGGCCCCACCGGGAGAGGAAGGAATCATAGTCGAGTCGCGGGAGAGGTGTCAAATGCGAATAGGTGTCAGGTGTCGGGTGTCAGGTGCCAGGGAAATGAAGTCAGAGGTCGGAGGTGAGAAGTCAGACATGCGATGACGACGGCTCTCTCCATTTTCTTCCTCTTGTCAAATCTTAAACTAAAGCTCTGCTGAGTGACTCTTGAGTTCCTACCTCTTTTAATTCTTCCTCACCGGACAGCCGACACCCGGCACCTGACACCTGACACCTAAAGCTTTCCAAACAGCGTCCACGGTTGGCCGGGCATATCGCGCAGGTACTTTTCCTGCCACTGGTATTCCGGATGCGCCTTGAGGAAATCCTTGGCCACGAAGTTCTGGCCGCAGGGATGACCCATGGCCGCCCAGAATTTCATCTCGCCGGCCAGGGTCCCATCGATCGCTTTCGACTGCACCGTCCCGCCCGGATAAAACTTGCCCCACTCCCACTCCGGAGTGCCCCGTGCATCCCGGTCGACGTGGCCGCACAGGGTGTTGGCATCGGCTTCATCCTTGTTTCGGAAGCTGTCGAAGTGGCTGGCCTCAAATTTCTTGGCGGACTCGACGTCGATTTTTCCCTTGTACTGTTTCATCAACGACTCCCAACAAACGCGCCGCGCATTGGGTGAAGTGTTTTTCGCTTTTGTATCAAACGTCGTCTCTTCTTTAATCACCTTGGGATCGACAGGAAAATTCGAGCCCACAAAATATCCATCCTTGGTGCGCTCCAGCGGGGTGTTCTTGAGTCCCAGCTCCAGGCGGGCGATTTCGCCGGTCTTGTTATCGCCAATGAGCCAGTCGTTGGCATAGCCGCCGTTGTTACCTTCCCGCATGGTGGCGACCCAGTCGTCGATGGAGGCGGCATACTGAATGGCCTTGCGCGCGCGGACAAATTCCGCGATGCCATTGGGATCGAATCCTTGAAACTGGGTGATGGTCGTTTCGGTCACCATGATGCCGGCATCGTTCACGTTGAAATCGTCGCCGCTGTGAATGAACCCGGGCATGGCATCCATCAGGACGCGATGACCTTTTTCAGGAACCAGGTCCATGATCACGTTCCACCGTTCTCCGGTGACGTAGCTGGTCCAGTTGTTGTGAGACATGACGATCTTGCCGTCCTTGGTCCAGGACCCCGTGGCCACGAAGGCGCTGCAATTGCCGGGCGCTTTGTTTTCAGCGGCCTTGGGATCCGTTTTGGATTTGAGCCATGGCACATAATAAAACGCCATTTCCTCCATCGCGTTCATCGCCACGACATCCCCGCGATCGATCCGGTTGGCGCCCAATTTCGCATTGGCGCCGCGAACGATGCCGTCGATCTCTTTCTGATACTCTTCGGGGGTCTTCGACCAGAACAGTTTGAGGGATTCGGTCCGGTACCAGTCCCAATTCTTCTGGGTGTCATGGTCCAAAACCATCGAAAGCGCCCCCCGTAGATCCAGGATCTCGTTGGCCAACAGATAGCCATGCTGGTAGCCCACCACCTCGGGAGCCCCTTCCAGGTGGACGTAAATCCAACCGTTCTCATCCCGGCGCGACGCTTTGGCCATCATCTGGTCTGAAGTGGGCGCCGTGACGGCGGCCTTTGGTTCCGTCTTGCGCTCATTTCTTGAGCAGGAGGAAACAAAGAAGAGGAGAAGAACACACAGCCCGACGAGGAACGGGCGCTTCAATGCGGACGGTTCTGGATCGAGACTCATGAATTACCCCCTGTTCCGGAAAGAGAGAGTGTGTAAAACCGGGTTTGGATACTCTGCGAACAGCTGTGAAATCCGTGGATCGCCAAATACTTTAATCGATTTGATGCGGAGAAGCACTTCAAAAATTCAGACAACCATGATGAATTCCTGGTTCTGCTGTTCCATCCGATGCGACGACTGCGGCGTATCGTCCACGGGGATGTCCTTTCCCTATTGACATCCTATACGTAGATCCGTATTCTCTCTATAGAGAGTCGATAGGAGACATTCATTGAGCCCTGAACAGACTAACCTTTTGCAAGGGACCTTGGACCTGTTGATCCTGAAATCGCTGATCGCCGGCGAGATGCACGGGTTGGGAATTTCGCGCAGGATCCAGCAGATCACAGGCGGCACTTTTGTGGTTAAGCCAGGATCGCTCTTTCCCGCCCTCCACCGGATGGAGGAAGAAGGCTGGATTTCCTCTTTCTGGGGAGAATCCGAGAACAACCGCCGCGCCAAATACTACCGATTGACCAAGACGGGCCGGAAGCAGCTCGAAGTCGAAACCAAGCGATGGGGCCGCATTACTTGGGCTATCGCTCAAGCCCTGGACGCATCCTAGGGAAGTGCTGAGCATGTCGCTCCTTGTGAAAGCTCGAAGTTTCCTGCGAAATCTCTTTTTCTCGCGGCGTGTGGAGGTGGACCTCGACCAGGAGGTTCATTCCCACCTCGAAATGCTGATCGAGGAAAACCTGCGTGCGGGCCTGCCGCCGGAGGAAGCACGACGAGCCGCACGAATCGAATTGGGCGGCATCGAACAGGTGAAAGAACAGGTTCGCGAAGAACGACTTGGCAACTGGCTCCACTCCGTGCTCTCCGATTGCCGCTATGGTCTCCGCCAGCTCCGGAAGAACCCCGGCGCCACCGCCGTCATGGTCTTTACGCTCGCACTGGCCATCGGCGCGACCACCGCAATCTTCAGCGTGGTCTACGGTGTGTTGTTGCGGCCGCTGCCGTACTCCGATTCGAACCGGATCATGGCCCTCTTCGAGGTCAACTCGCAGGGCCGGTGGGCACATCTTGCGGATCCGAACTTCGACGACTTTCGCGATCAGAACCGCAGTTTTCAGGCGATGGCGAAGTACAGTGCCTACATCGCGTCCGTTTCGGGGGCTTTGCAGCCGACGCGCACGACGGTGGCACACGTCTCACCCGAATTTCTAAAGGTTTTCGGCGTTCAGCCGGTCCTCGGAAGGGACTTCAGCGCCGGTGACGCGAAACAAGGGGCTGGACCCACCGTTCTTGTCAGCTCCGGATACTGGAGGCAGGATCTCGGATCGCCGCAGGATCTCTCGCAGGCGCACCTGAAGATCGATGGCGCGGTCTTCTCCGTAATCGGCGTGCTCCCGGCCGGGTTTCGTTTCCCGGCGGAAGTGGATTTGTGGCTGCCGGCCGATTTGGACGGCGAAAATCGAAGCAGGACATCGCACAACTACTCCGCGGTCGGACGCCTCCGCGACGGTGTGACTGTCGAGCAAGCGAATCGAGACATCAGCGCGATCGCCCGGCGCATCCACGATACCTCGAGCGAGCAAGGTGATTATCTCCTCCGAGATGGAATTGTCATTCCGCTCCAGGACTCGATCACGGGCAAGGCTCGACCGGCGTTGCTGGTTCTGCTCGGGGCGGTGGGATTTCTGCTGCTGGTGGCGTGCGCGAACGTAGCGAATTTGCTGCTGGCACAAGCGTCCGTGAGAGAGCGTGAGCTGGCCATCCGCACTGCGCTCGGTGCAGCGCGCGGACGACTCATCCGTCAATTTCTCACCGAAGCCTTGCTGCTTTCGCTCGTGGGCGGTGGCCTTGGCGTCCTGGGCGCCATCTGGGGCGTGACAGGTTTAGTAAGGCTGGCGCCGCAAAATCTCCCCCGGCTGGACAGCGTCGCGATCAGTATTCCAGTCCTGGCGTTCGCGTTCCTTCTTTCCACAGCGGTCGCCGCGGGGCTCGGAGCGTTCATCGCCACGCGCGCAACTTCCGGGGACCCAAGCAGGGACCTTGCGGAGGGCGGGCGGGGACAAGCGGGTTCGCAAGGCAGCCAGCGCGTTGGTCGGGTCATCGTGGCGGCACAGATCGCGATCACGTTGGTTCTCGTGGTTGGAGCGGGACTGCTCGGGCGTAGCTTGATGAAAGTGCTCGAAGTGAATCCCGGGTTCCGCGTGGACAAAATTGTCACGATGGACGTCGCGCTCCCATGGGTGGACGATCCGAAAGCAAAGGCAGGACAGGCGATTTTCTATTCAAACCTGATTGACCGGCTCAAACAAATCCCGGGCGTGCGCAAGGCGGGCGCGACGAGCGGCCTGCCGATGGATGGCGGTCTTCCCGACGGGATGTTTCTGCTGATGACCCAGAATGAGATTCCCAAGACCCTGGATGGTTTTCTTGCGATGTCCCAGCAGAAGGAACGCATTGGCAACGCGGACTTCGGCGTCGCCAGCGAGGATTACTTCCAGATTCTCGGGATTCCGCTGATTCGAGGGCGGATCTTTGACGAACGCGACGGCGCGGACTCTCCGCACGTTGCCGTGATCAGCGAATCGCTCGCGCGCGACCGGTGGCCCAATCAGGATCCCCTGGGTCACACGATTGAATTTGGAAACATGGATGGCGACCTGCGCTTGCTGACGATTGTCGGGATCGTGGGCGATATTCACGAATACGGCCTCGATGTGCCGCCGCGTCCGACCGTCTATGTAAATTTGTTCCAGCGGCCGCGCCCGATGATCACCGTGACGATGCTGAGTGATGCCGACACGCGTTTGGTCACCTCCGCATCAGGAGGAATCCTGCATGACCTCAACCCGGAGATTCCGACGAGGTTCCGGACGTTTTCCCAAGTCTATTCTGCTTCGTTGGGTTCGCGGAGATTTAACGTCATCCTCATCGGTTTCTTCGGAATCGTCGCGCTGCTGCTCGCCACAGCCGGCGTGTTTGGTGTGATGGCCTATTCCGTCAGCCGCCGCACCCGCGAGATTGGCGTGCGTGTCGCTCTCGGCGCGGGCTCCGGCGACGTTTTGAGAATGATCCTGAGCCAGGGATTGCGCACTATTTTCATCGGGGTGGCGATGGGGATTGCCGGCTCGCTGGCCCTGACCCGCACCGTGAAGTCGCTGCTCTTTGGCGTCACGCCCACCGATCCGCTGACTTTCGTCGGGGTGACACTGCTCCTCGTCGGAGCAGCGCTCCTGGCTTGTTTCATTCCGGCGCGGCGGGCCACTAAAGTAGACCCCATGGTGGCCTTGCGTTACGAATAGGATCTGGTTTCGGGTCGTTTCGACGGTTGAGGTGCTCGCCATGCGGCACCTTGTGAAAATCCGAAGTCTTCTGAGAGATCTCTTCATATCTCTCCACGTGGAGGCAGACCTCGACCGGGAGGTTCCTCGACAGAACCCACGGGCAGTCGAAGGGCCTTGGCAGCCAGGGCATGATCGGGGGTGAGATTCTGAGTCACCTCTGCGATCCCGTTTCGCATGTAGGCAACGCCGAGGGCCGTGCCGGCGGGTGGCGTATCGATGCAATCACGAAAATTGAATGTCGGTGCCTGACCCGAATCCCCACACCGGAAGGTGGGGGCTCTATCAGACTCAGCCTGCCGACGGGCAAAGTTTGACATTCAAATCCCGCCACCGGAAGAAAATTGAATGTCGGTGCTCCACCCCAATTGAATGTCATCCTGGCGCCCGGTGACTCAGGCTGGCACCCGCTCCTGTCTTGCAGGTGGAGCCATGAACTCAGGCCCCACCGGATCGGTGACGGTTTCGCGAATGATTTCTTCAATGCTTTGGATCGCGCCCGGATCCAGCTTCCACCGGGTCACGCGGTCCACCGCCGCCAATTGTCCGGGATGGCGCGCACCCCACAAGGCCACGGTGACCCCGGGCTGGTCGAGCACCCACCGGACCGCCAGGTCGATCACCCGCTTTCCATAATGCTTCTGCGCAAGTTCGTCGAGCCGTTCCACCGCCCTCAAGTACTGCGCGTAGCGTGGGGGCTGAAACTTGGGATCAACCTGGCGAAGGTCATCGCCTGTGAATCGGGTGTCCGGCTTCATCCGTCCGCTCAACAATCCGCGGCACAGAGATCCATATGTCAGTGTGCTGATCTGGTTCTGCCGGGCGTACGGCAACACGTCCTGATCGCGCTTGCCCAATTCTGCGATGGCCCGGCCCACAATCTCTTCCGAGCGGCCGAAGCCATAGACGGGGGCGGTGTCGATCAAGTTGATTCCACTGTCGAGTGCGGCGCGAATGGTTCTGATGGATTCCTGCTCTTCGGTGCCTCCCCACATCCAGCCCCCCATGCCCCAAGTGCCGAGGCCGATGCGGGATGCTTTTATATCAGTGCCTGAAATAGTCGCAAATTCCATGGTTCATTCCTCCTTGCCCGTCGACCGCCCCGTCGGGGACTCCTTTGAATGCGTTGCTATGTGCGTGTCGCAGTTGTTTGCAGGCGCGCTCA
Source organism: Terriglobia bacterium (assembly GCA_020073085.1). Classification (NCBI taxonomy): domain Bacteria; kingdom Pseudomonadati; phylum Acidobacteriota; class Terriglobia; species Terriglobia bacterium. Next base: position 13,135 of record JAIQFV010000049.1, read on the forward strand.
CGGTGAACACCATGCATCGGGCATTCCAAACCTGCACGCCACGCTCTCTTTTCCCCACGGGCTGCGCTCTATGAACCGGTTAGCACGATCGGGGGGATCAGGGGGAGAGACGGTTTTGACCCTGTGTGATGAAAGTACGACGGCGGCGCTCCGACAGAGGTCGGATCGCCGTCACTTGCCGGGACGGGAGATGCCGAGCTTTTGCATCTTATATACGAGCGAGGTGCGGGGCAGTCCCAATCGTTTGGCCGCGCCGCGCGGGCCTCCAATCACCCACTTCGTCTCCTCGAGGGCCTGCAAAATGTGGAGGCGTTCGACGTCTTCGAGCGTACCGGTCGGCGGTCGCCCTTCTTCGACCGGCTGCTTGAGTTCCGGCAGCGGCGCGCGAAGCACTTTTCCCGGCGAAAGGATCGTCGCGCGCTCCATGAAGTTCTGGAGCTCGCGGATGTTTCCGGGCCAGTGGTAGCGGGTGAGCGCCTCCATGACTTCGAAAGGGATGGTATCGATCTTGCGGCTCATCAGGGCGGCATACTTCTCCACGAAATGCCGGACCAGAAGGGGGATGTCCTCTGGCCGCTCTCGCAGTGGAGGGACAGCGATCGGGAACACATTCAGGCGATAGTAGAGGTCACTCCGGAACTCACTCCGGGTGACCATTTGATTCAAGTCGCGACTGGTGGCTGCGACGAGGCGGGCGTCCACGCGGGTGGTCCGCGTGCTGCCCAATCGCTCGAACTCCTGTTCCTGGAGCACCCGCAGCAGCTTGGGCTGCAATTCCAGGGGGATGTCACCCACCTCATCCAGAAAAAGCGTTCCCAGGTGCGCCAGCTCAAAACGGCCCACCTTGCGCGCGATGGCGCCGGTGAATGCGCCTCGTTCGTGACCAAACAATTCGCTTTCCAGCAGCCCCAGCGGAATCGCCGCGCAATTCACCTTGACGAAGGCCTGGTCTCTTCGCGAGCTGAGATTGTGAATGGCCCGGGCGATGAGTTCTTTCCCCGTACCGGTTTCCCCGAGAATCAGGACGGTCGAGGTCGTCGGGGCCACCGTCTCGACCTGTTTCAGCGCCTGTTTCAGGGAGGGGCTCTGGCCCACAATCTCCTCGAAATTGTGCTCGGTGCGGATTTCCTCCTTCAAATAAAGCCGTTCCTCCGCCAGCCGTTCCCGCGATTCGTTGATGTGGTGGTAGTCCAGGGCATTCTCGACCGCAATGGCGATCTGAGCGGCGATTTGCACCAGGAAATGAATGTCTTCTTCGAGGAAAGCGGCGTCGGAGAGTCGGCCCAGGTTCAAGGTGCCCACGGAGCGATTGCGGCTGATGAGCGGCAGGAAACAGAACGAATTCAACCCCTCCCGAACCATGACGTTGGCGACGGGGGAATCCCGCCATTCCGTGAAGGGGGTTCTCAGCGCCAATGGCCTCAGGGTTTGAAAGGCCTCGCCGGAGGGCGATCCCTCGATCGAATAAACCATTTCCTCCTGATAGAACCCTTTGCTTTCAGGAAAATCAAGTGCGTAAAGCCGCAGGCGCTTCCTTTCCGCGTCGGGCAGCGAGAGGCTGGCGTAATCACACTGCATCACGCGCCGGACGTCCTGCGAGATGGCCTGGAAGAGCTGGCGAAGATCCAGGTTTGAAACCACCTTGTTATTCAAATCGAGCAGCAATTGAAGCCGGTCGCGGTCGTGGGCGAGCTGACTGTGCAAATCCTGGGCCTCCTGGAAGTGCAGGGCGTTGTCCACGGCAACTGCAACCTGGGAGGCCACCAGTAAGGGGAATGCGAGGCCGTCGTGAGTGTAGGCGCCCGTTTCTGCGGACCCGAAGTTCAGGGCGCCCAACCGGCGATGAGCGGAGGTCAGGGGAAGGCTGCAGAGCGAACGCACCTTGTGGTCTCGCATGACTTGCGCCGCCCGGGAAAACCGGATCTCGCGGTCGACATCGTCGATGATCAAGGGTTGCTGGGTGCGCCAGACCTGGGCCGAGGGCGAGTCTTCCATCGGATACTCTTCACCGGCGTGACGCATCGAGGGCATGGTGGTCTCGATGATATGCAGCCGCATGACGTTTCGGGTGGCATCGTGCAGCAGAACGGTCAGATAGTGGAAACTCAACAGCTGATGTAAACGTCCCGCCAGGTCATGGAATAGTTCAGAGAGGTTTCGATGCTGGGCGATGGAATGAGACACTTCCAGCAGCGCCCGGTACTGCTCAATGGAATGCCCGCGGACGTGGTTCTCTTTCCGCTCCTCCTGTCTTCTGGCTTCCGCTCCGTCTGACACGACTTCACCCTTGCTGTTGGGACACCTGTGTTCCCGAAATAAGATCGTTCAGCGTCTTTGAGAGAATCCCATTATAACTGTTTTGTGCCGGGCGCTCTAATCGTAAAAACAATATTCAGTTACCATCCTTCTCCCGTGTCGGTATCCCGACTCTTGACTGACTGCCGACTCCCAACGTACCCGGAGCCGCCATTCCGAGGAACTGAAATCCAGCTTCACTCCTCCTTCAGGTGATTGATCCCAAAGGTGCTTTTGCGACTCTTTTCGAATTGCGCTGAGATTGGAACGCCTCATGCACTCCTTAAAGCTTTCCATCAGGTGTGGCGGGCCGGTTCTGCTGAGCAGTCCCCCCGCAGGTTTTTCCATGAGAAGTGAGGCATGAGGTAATTTCGGAATTTCTTATGAATAAAATTTATGGAGGTGTCCTATGACGAGAAGAAATTTAGCAGGCATTCGCGTCGCGATTCTGGCGACCCATGGAGTGGAGCAGTCGGAGCTGACGGAGCCGCGCAAGGCGTTGGAAGAAGCCGGGGCCGAGACCACACTGATCGCACCGAAGCGAGGAAAGATCCAGGCGATGAAGCACGGCGAGAAAGCCATGCAGTTCGACGTGGACCTGACCCTCGATGAGGCGAATCCCAGCCGGTTCGACGCCGTATTACTTCCGGGGGGCGCATTGAATGCGGATGCGCTGCGGGCTGAACCCCGGGCGAAGGAGTTGGTGCGCCGTATCGACGAGGCCGGGAAACCGATTGCAGTGATCTGCCACGGGGCGTGGCTGCTGGTCTCGGCGGGCCTGGTCCGCAGACGCACCCTGACCAGTTACCGCTCGATTCAAGATGATATCCGCAATGCCGGCGGGCATTGGATGGACAAGGAAGTGGTTCGCGACCGCAACTGGATCAGCAGCCGGGAGACTGCGGACCTCCCCGCCTTCAACCGTGCCATGCTCGTGCTTTTCGGCGAGCGCTGGCTGATCCGCGAGCTCCCGATCGTGATGGGAGGGTTGATCCCAGTGTCTATCGCGACACCGGCTTCCAGGCAATGACGAACTTCCCCGGCGGTGGTTTGATGTCGGCAAGCTCGGTCATTCAGAGCCGAGAGGTCGACCCGCGGATTCAATTGGTTTGTCTTTGATCTTCGGCTGAACCCGGATCTTGGAATCTATGTTCAAAGGATCCGGGCACTGCAGCGGGGAAGCCGCCGGGGAAAGTTGCTTGTGGATTTCAGGTTGGCAAGGGCCTTTGATCGCCCAAAAACCGGATGACGTGTTTGTCCCGCATTTGGATTCCTCTGCGCCATAGCGTCTCTGCGGTAAATCCTCCCCGCTCGATTCAACGCTCTTGGGTTCAAGGACATCGTGGTGCGCCCTTCAAAAATTGGATGAATTGTGATAATTTGCTAGGCCGCTCTGGCTATTGTGTCTCCCTGTGCGCCCGTAGCTCAGCTGGATAGAGCGTCTGACTACGAATCAGAAGGCCAGGTGTTCGAATCACCTCGGGCGCACCACTCATGCTTTTCATCCCACAAGCGTTGTCCTGTCTTCTCAATCTGAGCGCGTTTCAGCCATTTTTGGCGATGCCCAGCATCGATGACCAGTTT
>JAIQFV010000050.1 GCA_020073085.1 Terriglobia bacterium
GCGATGCGGCCGGGGGCCATGGGAAGGGGCGCTCTCACATCGGCATGCAGCGAGACGGGCTTTTCATCCAGGCAGACCACGGGCTGACTGCCATCGTAGGGCTTTTCATAGGTCGCCAGCACGTCTTCCATCTTTTCGAGGTACTCCTTATTGAGCTCGGCCACGCACCACATTTTTTTCCCGCCACGGCTTTAAGTCGTGGCTTTCGAGTAGAATACGGATGGTCTCCCGACCGGCTCGAGGAACGAGTTTGCGTTTCACCGCTTCGGCCGCGATCAGGCGGACGGTCCAGCGCGCCCGACCGCCGGGGGGAGAGCTACAGACCATCGCAATGATCCGTTGCTTGGCCGAGGCATCCAGCAGCGGTGCCGCTCCCGGGCGCGGCTTTTCGTACAGAGCTCGCTCCAATCCCCCGCGCTGGTAGCGATGAGCGATCACTCGGACGGCCTTGGGAGTCAGCTTCTTGATGAACTGGGCCACTTGCGGAGCCGTCGATCCCTCCGACAAGTGCAGCAGCGCCAAGGCGCGATAGACCACTCGAACTGACTGCAGGCCACCGTTCAGCACCTGGTGCAGTTCCTTTTGGTCGTGGGGCGAGACATGAATTTGTAAAGGATGTCGTGACATGCCCCGAGTATAGAATGAAACATCTTATAATACAATTACTTTATAGAACCGTTTCAGGCGGTCACGTGACATGCCCCGAGTATAGAATGAAACATCTTATAATACAATTACTTTATAGAACCGTTTCAGGCGGTCAAAGACCTAGCGACTGACCTCAATGGGGATGGCATCCTGGATCTTGCGGTCACAGACTACAACTCCAATGAGGTTTTGGTTCTGCAGGGAAAGGGAGACGGAACTTTCTTGACCGCTGCTCACTATGGCGTGGGCGTCCTTCCCATGGGGGTTGCGGCTGACGATTTCAATGGCGATGGGAAGAAGGACCTCGTCGTAGTGAATTCCGGGTCGAACACGGTCTCGGTCCTGCTCAACAACTGCGCGTCGTCTTGCGGCGCCCTCACCCTCTCGCCCGCTACACTCCCCAGTGCTACCCAGGAGGTTGCGTACAGCCAAGCCCTCACTGCCACCGGCGGAACCGGGTCTTATACCTTTGCTGTCGTCGCAGGGGCATTGCCGCAGGGCCTGGTTCTATCCACTTCAGGAATTTTATCGGGGACACCGGTCGTAAGTGGGATAAATTTCATATTCACGATTGCCGTCACCGATTCGAACGGCTGCCAGGCCAGCCGGGCTTATCAGATGGATGTTGCGGGCGTCCCCTTTGCCACCAGCAATGCGGTCGCAAATGTGACCGCCAATTCCGCGACCCTTAGCGGAACCGTCAATCCAAACCGTCTGGACACCACAGGCTACTTCCAGTACGGAACGACGGCGTCTTACGGGAGTGCAACGCCCGCTCGATCGATTAGCGGCCTCGGTAACTCATTATATATTTCAGCTGAGTTGAGTTCGCTCACGCCCAATACAATCTATCATTATCGGATCGTTGCCTCGAACAGCTCCGGAACAACTTATGGTCGGGACGGAACCTTTACCACCTTGGCAGGCGGTTGCAGCATGCCTGCCTTTGTCTTGAACCCCAGTGTCACTGTAGAGTCGACGAATCACAACAACTCGGGTTCGACCATCTATGCTGTGGCGGTAGGAGACCTCAATGGCGATGGGAAGGCGGACCTGGCCATGGCCGGGATTGCCGGTTTGGCGGTTTCAATGGGGAACGGGGACGGCACCTTCGGGCCAGTCACGAAATATGACGCCGGGACAGAGCCGCAATCCGTTTCCATCGGAGACCTCAACGGGGATGGGAAGCTCGACGTGGTCGTACCCACCAGGTATGACGTCAGGGTCTTTTTGGGCAATGGGGACGGCACCTTCCAGCCCGGCGTGAGCTACAGTGTGCGCAATGGGACTTGGTATGCTGACTTGGGAGATTTTAATGGCGATGGGAAGTTGGATGTGGCCGTGGGAAACAGAGGGCTGGGACCGAGCTCCTCCGCTATCGTGTCGATTTTGCTTGGAAATGGGAATGGGACGTTTCAAACGGCGGTGACTTATCCCATCACAGGGGACGGTCCTTTCGCCGTGATTGCGCGGGATTTCAATCGGGATGGGAAATTGGATCTGGCCACCGTCAATGGGGGTTCCAATAATGTTTCGATTCTTCTGGGGAACGGGGATGGGACACTCCGAAGCGATGTAACTTACGCTGTGGGATATTACCCCCTGGCGTTGGACGCGGGTGATTTTGATGGCGATGGAAAGATTGATTTGGCGGTCGTCAACTCAAGCGACGACACCATTTCAATCCTGCGGGGCAACGGGGACGGAACTTTTCGAGCCAAAGTGGACTACCCCGTGGGACGAGGCCCGGCTGGCATTGCCGCACTCGACTTTAACGGAGATGGCCGGGTGGACCTCGCTGTGCTGAACTCAGTTCTTAGAACGGTATCACTGCTGAGCGGCAATGGCGACGGAACGTTTCAATCTCCAATAGACTACGGGATAACGTTCACGATCCCGCAATCCATCGTCGCCGGTGATCTTAATGGAGACGGAAAACCCGACCTTGCGGTGGCCTATAGTGGTGCCGCCATTCTGCTCAATGTGAGATCGGAATCTTGTCCCGTTGCGACAAAGAATCTGACCGTGTCTTCCACCAACCCGGGTTACGGGGTCACGGTCACGGTGACTCCCAATGACAGCAGCGGTCGGGGGACCGGAAGCACTCAGTTCACGCGCACATACAATTCCAACACCCAAGTGACGTTGACCGCCCCGCCAGCAGCCAGTGGAAACACCTTCCAGAAATGGCAGCGCAATGGGGCGGACTATTTAACCAGTGCCAGCATCACCTTTGGGATGGATGCCGACTACACTGCCACAGCAATTTACGGCTCCACCGGAAATGATCCGGGAGCCACTTCGTCGCTGATGCTCGTGGGAGGAACCCTCGCAGGACAAACCATCTCCTCCTCGAGCCGGACCGTGACGGTGGCGGCAGGGGCAACCTTGACGGGTCAACTCGCGGTCCAACTCAATTCAGCATGGCCGGCCAATACGGCGATGGCGATGGGAGTGACCCCGAACTGGGGGACGCATTCCACAAGCTTCGCGGACCTGGGGGGATTTACAACACCTGTCTCAGGGCTAAACCGGAACATTCCTGTGAATCTGACCGCCCCCTCCATCCCGGGAACCTATTACATCACCGCCGCGTTCGGAGGCGAAGCCTCTGCCGCTTACCTGATGTCGTGCACCAGCGGGGCGAATTCCGGTGGTCCCGTTTGGAACAATGGCGACGATGTCGCCGACTGGCCCGCCCCAACGATTGCAACCGCGAATGCCAATGGAACCGTCCGAGTGAACTATCTCACGGCGGGAGGCATTTCGCAGTATTATGTCCCGGCGACCGCCATCATTGTTGTAGCCCAGGCACGAGACAACACAAGCGTTTCTATCCCTATTCAGAATGGGGGATCCGGCACTGCATCCACGGTGGGCACCTCAAGCGCCGTGAAGGCTGGATATGCGACCGTAGAGGCGAATTCCGGTCCATCACCCTACGGGATTGCCGTGTTCAGTCTTGAGCAAGACAATGTGGTGACGACGGAAGCGGGCGTTCCGGCCTCACCCCCCACAAGGCGGGCACGCATCTTTATTGATTACCGGACGGGAGTCGCTGCGAAAACGGACCATCAGGAAGTCGGGACGATCAGCACGAACACGGGATTCGCAGTGGTGAACCCCGGAACCTCGCCGGCGACGATCACCTTTACGCTGCGTGATCGAAACGGCGGAACGGTGGCGGCCGGTCAGGGTTCGCTTGGCAAGGGGGTACACCGGGCCCTGTTCATCAATGAACTGAAGCAGTGGGCTGCCGAGTTCAATCTTCCATCGGATTTTCCAACCACGACCCAGTTCGGATCCCTGGATTTCGAGAGCGACCAACCCTTGTCGATCGTCGCCCTGCGATTGACCACGAACCAGCGCGGGGAAACCCTGCTCACCACCACGCCGGTAGCGGACCTGACCCAGGCCCCGAACTTTTCACCGATCTATTTTCCGCAGTTTGCGGATGGCGGAGGGTACCGGTCGTCCTTCTTCCTGCTGAACACCTCGGGATCGGTGCAAACCGGCGTTGTTAGAATCTTCAACAACATCGGGACCGAGTTGAACACACGGCCGGTCGACGGCTCAGACGCCAAGTCGCAGTTCAATTACCAAATCGGACCGAATGGGGTCTACACCCTGTTGACCGATGGGACTCCGGCGGGGGTGAATGTCGGCTCGGTGCAGGTGATTCCGGATTCCGGATCGTCGACACCGGTCGGCGCCGGCGTCTTCAGTTACTCTCAGAACGGAAGCGGTCCTTCTGGCACGAGTTCGCTCGTGAGCGAATCGGGCATCCCTTCGGCACTGGCCTCGACCCACGCCCGGATCTTCATTGATCGCTCCACAGGCCACAACACGGGCCTGGCCATCGCGGCCATTAACGCCTCGCCGGTGCGCTTGTATTTGACGGCCTTCCAGTTGGATGGGACGACGGCGCTGGGCAATGGGAATGCCGGACTGGACTTGGTGGGGAACGGGCACGATGCCAAGTTCATCAGTGAATTCATTCCTTCTTTTCTGGACGGCTTCACCGGGGTGCTGGATCTGTCGTCGTCCTCACCGTTTGTGGCGCTCACGTTGCGCTCGCTCACCAATGCCCGCGGCGATTTCCTCATGACGACATTTCCCATAGCGGATTACGGTCAGTCGGCTCCCTCACCCGTCATCTTCCCTCAAATTGTTGACGGAGGTGGATACAGGACCCAGTTTATTTTGTTGGGAACGGGAGGGTCAGTCAACACCACCCTGAGTTACTTCGGTGACGACGGATCGCCCCTGGGGGTGGGGAAGTCAGGAAGATAGAAAACGACGGGGAAAATTCCGGGGGACTGTCGCTCAAGATTGCGTGTGGGTTGGGTCACCCCGGACGGAGGGAGCAAGATCAAACTCCGCTTCCCGTTGTCATCGAATGACCTGCCGCGGTATCCTTCCCTGGCAAAGACAAGTTCGAAATTGTCTTTTCGCAACCTCCACTCTACTGGTCACGTCTAAACGTGATAAGGGTTTTTGAGTCACTTGCACTTCCACTGATCTCCAGATATCCGGGAGGCGTGTTATGGGGGCTTTGCTGCAAGATCTTCGTTTTGGACTTCGTGTTCTCGGCAAGCGACCGGGTATAGCCCTGGTTGCTGTTCTTTCGTTGGCCCTCGGGATCGGCGCCAATTCCGCCGTCTTCAGCATCATCGACGGATTCTACTTGCGGCCGCTGCCTGTGAAAGACCCCGGCGAACTTGTCACGATCTCCTCCCGCGACGCCCAGGGGGAAGAACACCTGTGTTCTTATCCGAATTTTCTCGATCTTCGCAATCAGAACACGGTATTTACTGACATCCTCGCCTATGGAGATCGCGGTGCTTTCATCAAGACCGACGTGGCCGATGGGCTTGTTTCAGTAAGTGTCGTTTCGGAAAACTACTTCTCGGTTCTCGGGGTCAAGCCGGCACTCGGCCGGACCTTTTCAACCGACTTGAAATCGAGCCAAGAAGGTGAACCGGGTGTGGTCATCAGCCAAGCGGCCTGGCAGAAGTACTTCAACGGGAGCCCCACGGCCATCGGCCAATCCATTTCCGTGGACGGGAAAAGTCTACCCTTGTTGGGTGTGGCGCCCCGGGGGTTTCGCGGATTGGACCGCACTGGGACGACCGCCCTCTGGATCACGCCCCGCACCTGGAGCGTGATGCTGTCCGGCGCCCACCAGGAATTTGAATCGCGCAGCTCTCGCTGGTTCAGTCTCAGTGCCCGCACCAAACCGGGAGTCGCGAGAACGGAGATATCAGCGCAGTTGAAGGTGCTGAGCCAAGGACTGGACTCGGCTTATCCGGAGGCCAACAAGGGCCGCGAATTCACCAGCCAGACGGAGGAAGAGCGGTTCTGGAAAGTGATGCCGTTCAGCCTCTTCATTCTGGCGATGGTTGGGCTCGTACTGCTCATTGCCTGCGCCAATGTGGCCAATTTATTGCTGGCACAACAGGAAGGGCGCCACCGGGAGATCGCGGTCCGACTCGCCGTGGGAGCTTCCCGGGGAAGGCTTCTTCGACAATGGCTGACCGAAGGGGTTCTTCTGGCAATCCTGGGAGGCGGCGTCGGCCTGCTGTTGCTGCAATGGTTCATGGAGGTTGCGCCGGCGGTCCTTCCGCCTTCCTACCTCGCCTCCGGTCCCGACATTCGGATCGATGCCCGCGTAGTCTTGTTCACCACTTTCGCGTCCCTTTTCAGCATCCTGCTCTCCGGACTCATTCCCGGCTGGCAGGCCACCCGCTGCGAGGTGGCGCCGGTCCTGAAGGGAGACACTCTTCCGTCGACGGGCCGATCCCGATTTTTCTCTCTGAAGAATGGCCTGACCATCGCGGAAATTGCGCTTTCGGTCGTCCTGCTGATCGGAGCCGGACTGCTGGTCAAGAGCCTGCTCCTGACGCTTCAAATCAAGCCGGGGTTTGATCCCAACAAGAACGTCCTGATCGTGGATGTGGGCCTGGCGGAATTCTTCGGGTACAGCTCCGCACAATCAGCAGCCCTCCGTGAAAGGATCCTGGAACGAGTTCGCGCCGTGCCGGGCGTCCGGCAGGCGAGCATCGCGCGCCGGTCGCTTTTGAATCCTAGTGAAGCCGGGGAGATGGAAAGAGTGGAGATTCCGGGCTATGTTTCCCCTGATCCGGAAAAAGGGGTCAGGGTTCGGTATAACATTGTGGGCCTGAACTTCTTCTCCACGCTGGGAACGCGAGTTCTCCACGGCCGCGATTTTGGACCTCAGGATTCACCCACCAACACCCGCAGCCTTGTCGTCAATGAGGCGATGGCTAGACGCTTTTGGCCCAACTCTGAAGCGCTGGGCCAATGGCTGCGCATTCAAGGCAAGGAGCACCAGATTGTCGGGATCGTCGAAGATGGCCGGTATCTCATGATCCACGAAGCGACTCAACCGTACCTCTTCTTCCCTCTGGCACAGAGGTATTCGGAAGAGGCTTCGCTCTTCATCGAGATGAGCGGAGATCCCCGATCCATATCCAAGTCGGTCCTTCGCGAAGCCCGCAACGCGGCCGGGAAAGTCCCGATCGTGGAGGCCAGGACACTGCACGATCACATGCGGTTGGCGTTGTTCGACGATTGGTCGTCGACGATGTTGCTGGCGGGGCTGGGAGTTCTGGGCCTTTTTCTGGCAGCCACGGGCCTATTCAGCGTCGTGTCCTTCCTGGTGAGCCGCCGCATGCGTGAGATGGGGATCCGCGTGGCGCTGGGGGCCCGCCCCCGCGAGATCCAATCGCTCGTGCTGGGCGATTCGCTGCGCATGTCACTGATCGGGGTCGCCATCGGTCTCGGAGTGGCCCTTGGAGTGATGCGCCTGATGTCAAGTTGGCTGTTTGGCGTGAAGGCCCATGACCTGAGCGTCTATCTGGCCAGCTCGGTGGTGGCGATCGCCATCACGCTCGCCGCCTCCTGGTATCCGGCCCAGAAGGCCTCTCGAGTCGACCCCATGCAGGTTCTCCGTCATCAATAGATTTTGAGGGACTGTCCCTAGGGACAGTCCCTCAAAGTTGGAGTTCTCAGTTCCTTTTTCTCCGATTCAAACAGGTCCCTGCCCAACCCTCGCTGGTGCAACACTGGAAAGCGGCCGCACCCCCAAAAGGGACTGTCCCTAGGGACTGTCCCTCAAAATTCAGTTCACCCTCTCCAGATGCAACATCAGAAAGCGGCCCCACAACGACGGGCCGCACTCCAAAGAAATGAACTTTCACATCCGAGAGAAGCAACTTTTTCCCGACTTCCTGCTCTAATGTGGTAAGACAGCGGTGTTTCTCATTCATTTTAAGGCCGACAACGCCAATGGCGCCTGGCGGCGTGAGGTGAGCTGATGGATTCGTTGTGGCAGGACATCAAGTTTGGTTTCCGGATGCTGGCCAAGAATACGACCTTCACTCTGGTGGCGGTGCTGACCCTGGGGCTGGGGATTGGCGCCAACACGGGAATATTCAGCGTGGTGCGGGCTGTCTTGTTGCGCCCCTTGCCGTATCGACAACCCGAAAGCGTCGTACAGCTCTGGGAGACCAAGGTCGTCCCGCGGTGGGATCGTCGATTTATCGCTGTTGGCAATTTCATGGCATGGCGGGAGCAGAACCATGTATTTGAGCAGATGGCGCTCATGGAACCCGATCAAATCAACTTAACCGGATCGGGGAATCCCGATAACGTCAGCGCGCTGAGAACCTCGGCGAACGTGTTCTCGCTGCTTGGCGTCTCGCCGGTGCTGGGCCGCGGTTTTTCGACAGAAGATGAGATCGAACATCGTCCTGTGGTTGTACTGAGTAACAGCTTATGGCGTCAACTCGGCGCTTCCCCGAATATGATCGGGCAGGTCATTCGCCTGGACGAAGTCCCGCACACGGTCATCGGAGTTCTGCCGGCGGATTTCTATCTTCCGGAGCCCGGCGACCCGGCGCAGTTGTGGGTTCCGCTAAAACTGGAACCGCAAGAACTCACCAACCATCGGGACCACGGCTATCTCGCGGTGGCGCGGTTGAAGCCGGGGCTCTCGCTGGGCCAGGCCCAGGCGGAGATGGACGGCATTGCCCGCCGGCTGGAAACGGAGTCCATCCAGTGGAACACGGGATCAGGTGTCCGGGTCCTTTCGATGCGAGAGCAACTCTCGGGCAGGATCCGGCCGGCCCTTCTGATCCTGATGGGTGCAGTGGGTTTTGTTTTACTGATCGCGTGCGCCAATGTCGCCAATCTCCTATTGGCCAGCGGCAATGCCCGAAAAAGAGAAATGGTGATGCGAGCGGCGCTGGGCGCGCCGCGACGCCGACTCGTGCGCCAGCTCTTGACAGAAACCATTCTGCTGGCGGCGATGGGAGCTTGCGCCAGCATCGCCCTCTCCAAACTGCTGGTTGCAGCCCTGCCGCGCTTGCTTCCGCCGGGCCTCCTGCTGGAGATCCGCGGGGTCGAAATGGACGCCAGCGTCCTCGGCTTTACCGTGGCCTTGTCCCTGTTGACAACGGTGATTTTCGGCTTGGCCCCTGCGTGGCTCGCGACCCGCACTGAAATTAATGAATCCTTGAAGTTCTCCGATGCTCATATCTCCTCGGGGGGAAGGCATTTTCTTTATTGGATGCAGGTCGGGCAGGTCGCCGTCACCCTGATCCTGTTGGCCGGCGCGGGATTGTTGATCAAGAGTCTGTGGCGATTGCAGCAGGTGAATCCGGGGTTTGACGCCGGTGGCGTCCTCACGGCCGATCTGTTTCTACCAGAGACCCGGTACTCACAAGGGGCACAAGTGGCCCGTTTCCAGGACGAACTTCTGAATAAGATCGAGGGGTTACCCGGAGTAAAATCCGCGGCATTGACGAATGTTCTGCCATTGGCAGGACGAGGCGGAATCAGCTTTTCGATCGAAGGACATCCGGAACCCCCCAAGGGGACCTACATCGCCAACGAACAACGCTTTGTCACTGCGGACTACTTTAAGACTCTTCAAATTCCGCTGGTGCGGGGACGCCCCTTTTCGGATCAGGATACGTCGCGGTCTCCGCTGGTGACAATCATTAATGAAACCATCGCCAGGCAATTCTTCGCCCATGAGGATCCGATCGGGAAGCGGATCAAATGGAGCCGCCTGGATGACCAGAACTTCCCCTGGTGGTTCACCGTCATCGGTGTGGTGGGGGATACCCGGGAGATCGCTCTCGAATCGCCTGCACTTCCCGAACTCTATATGTTCACTCCGCAAATCCAGGGCTCTGCCATCCCGTGGGGTCACCAGATCGGTCTGCAGGCGTTTCTGATTGCACGGACTGAAAAGGATCCCCTGTTGCTTTCCACTGTTATTCCGAAGCTGCTCTGGGGCCTGGACCGGGATGTCCCCATCACGCATTTCCAGGCCTACAAACAGGTCGTGGCCACCTCCATGGCACAACCTCGAATGATCACGCTGCTGCTCGCACTGTTTTCCGGGCTGGCCCTGGTCATCAGCATCACTGGATTATACGGCGTCATCTCCTATGCGGTGAGCCAGAGGACGCGGGAAATCGGAATTCGCATTGCCATCGGGGCACAGCCGGGCGCCGTGTCAAATTTGTTTCTCCGGTCGGGCTTGAAAATGGCTCTCCCCGGTGTCGCCCTGGGCTTGTTGGGGACCTGGGCAGGTTCAAAACTCATGAGCGGATTCCTTTACACTGTCAGCCCGACCGACAGGGTCACGCTCGGGCTGGTCTGCATACTCCTCATCCTGGTCGCCGCCCTCGCGTCTTTTATCCCGGCTCGCCGCGCAACAAAGGTCGATCCCATCGCCGTGTTGCGGTGTGAGTAGATCCGGGGCGGGGAGAGGACTCTACCCGAAAGACAGGTGTTCCGCGTCCGCCCGCTGTGGCTAAAACTCTTAAATACATACTCACCGGCCCATGCTAACAGTCTGACGCAATATACTATCGTTGCAGGGCGAGTCGTAATCGCCGCGATTTAATTTGAGCGACAAGCTGCCTGAAATCGACGTTTGAGCAGATAGGAAAACTCAGTCTTTGGTCGATGAGTGCTTGTTTAGATTCCAGCACGCAGCGGTAGACAAGGCCGATCGAGTTGGAGGATCATTAAGTCGAGCAGGGCGAACCCTGCGCGGAGCGTTTTGATCCACCGGGAGGCTTACTATCTGGTCTAGTTAATCAAGGCGTCCAAACAGCCCCGATCCTCTTCGGTTGTACAGCCAATATCATGCGGGACATCAGCGGCGAGGAGACACCATGACAGAGAAGGATCTGGTGAGCAAACTCAGTGAAAAGCTGGATGAGGCATTGAATGATCAGGCAGTGTTGAACGAGATTTGGATCACCAATGGCACTTCCGACGTCGAGACCCTTTATGATCTGATCGGCGGGCGGCGATACCGGATCTTCAAGGACACGGCGGAGTGGAATCCGAATAAAGGCATGGTGATCGATATCATGGGTGGGATGGTTCCCGGCATCGTGCTGCGTTCGGAAGGGTCCGGTGAGAACCGGATCTACATCGAAGTCAAGGAAACTGCGCCCCTGACTTATGGCAAAGAAGATTCACAGATCACCCGATACCTGTTGCATCTTCTGGCGATGACCACCGATAAGCCCAAGAAGTGTCCGGATGATATTCGACGAGCTGTTCTTTTGGCGGCGCCCTCTCAATGGTTCGACGAGCCCAGAAACGACGAGGTGTGGGAATACTTTCTCGAGACATACCGCGGCTTGGCCTCCGCTTTCAATGTGACGCTCGGGGAGATCCGGCTGGATTGGCGGTGGAGTGGATCCGTTTGAAGTGAGTTCAGAAAACAATGATATTTATGATCTAAACGATGATTCTTTGCGAGCTTTGCGGTTAGACCGGCCTTCTTATCCTCATTCCGAAATCCTCAATCCGCAATCGAGGCGCTTACGGCTGTGCCACTTGGTCCCAATTCTGCCAGTTCTGACCGAAGACTTTAGAGAGAGATTCAACGCCGCGCACTTCGTTGTCGAAGAGGGGAATCAGCGCGCGCACACTGCCATCGAAGTCGCGCCAGATTTCGTCCATGTACGACTGTTGCATCTTGACGCGGTTCTTCACGAACTCGGGGGCCCCGGGCTGGACCTGGGCCTTCTGGATGAGCATGTTGACGATCACGCCCCCGACGGGAATTCCGAAATCGTGAAACCAATTGATGAACCGCTTGATTACGGCGATGGGCAGGGCTTCCGGCAGGGTCACAAAGAAGAAGGAGGTCTTCTCGGGATCGGTCAGAAGCTCCCGCGCGTGTCCCATCCGGTCGCGAAACGAAACCAGATAGTCCATCAGCGGGTCTTCTTCTTTTTTCTTGGTAAACGAAAGGAGCTGGCGAAGCGATTGCGCCTCTCCGCGCGACTTGAGCATCTTGTTGACCCACAGGGAATAGACTTTGCTCATCCCGAGCAGCCGGCGCGCGTTGGCTGTCGGCGCCGTGTCAAAAACGTAAACGTCGTATTCGTCCTTGAACATGAGGTCGACCATGTTTTCGAACATGGCCGATTCTTCGAACGCCGGATTCATGGTGGCGCTTTCGACGAAGGCGTCGGCCTGCGTCGAAATTTCGGCGAACTTCAAAAACCACTGGATCTTCTGCTTGATGTCCAGCTTCAGGCGTCCAATCGTTTCGTGGGTGTCGATCTCATAAGCCCAGAGATTTGAAGTCCCGGTAACTGCCGTGGGCTTGCCGTAGACGTCCTGACCCAGCAGGCCCGACAGGCTATGCACGGGATTGGTTGAAGCGAGCAGGGTCCGCCGGCCTTGTCCGGCAAACCACAGGGCACTCGCCCCGGCCATCACCGTCTTGCCGACTCCGCCTTTCCCGCCATAGAAGATATATTTGAGGGAGGGATGTTTCTGAATGTAATCGGTCAGAGATTCCTGAATATCGTGCATCGCTATGTCCCTTTCAATCTCCGTACATGATTTTGGCAAGTTTTTCGATCATCTGCAGGCCGGTCACATCGCGTTCCAGTTCGGGCACGTAGCCGACCACTTTGTCGCCAAAGGTCTGGCGGCTTTTGTCCAGGTAGTGCGACTGCATCTTGATCCGATTCTTGAGGTAGGGTGGAATGTCCTGGGTGGCCAGCTCCTCCGGGAGGACGCGATTGACGACATAGCCCACGATCGGCACATCGAACTTGGCAAAAAGTTCCGCGGCATTCTTGGTATCAATGATGATCATTTCCTCGGGCACAAGGACGAAGAAGAAGGCGGTCTTGTCCCGGTCGGTCAGAATGGCTGACGACAGGTTGATCCGTTTCTTGATGTATTGAAGCTCGTGAAGGATCTGGTCTTCCTCGGCCACCTTCTCCCGTTTGATCCGGGCCACCATCTCTTCATACTCACGCATCTCTTCGCGCAGCTTGGTGATGCGGTTGATCCACTCATCATAGACTTTGGCCATCGAGAGGTAGTAGAGCGCGTGTCCCAGCGGCACCAGGTCGTAGATGTAGTAGTCATAGTCGCCTTTGACCACGATATCCACCACCGCATCGAAGATGGCGGACTCCTCCATGGCGGGTTCGGCGGAGGCCGCCTGGATATAGTTTTCGATCTCTTCTGGAATCTGCTCGAAGCCATACATGTCGAGGATCTTCTTGCGGATCTCGTTCTGGTACTCCCGGATGTGGGAATCGGCGTCAATCTCCTGGGCGTAAAGGTTGTCCATGATCTTGACCGCGCCCTTGCCGAAGATGTCCTGTTGAAAGATGTCGCTTAACGAGGCTTGCGGGTCCACTGAAAAGACAAGCACCTTGTGACCTTGCTTCGCCAGCCAGTAAGCGGTTGCCGCCGAGAAGGTGGTCTTGCCGAGGCCGCCCTTTCCGCCGAACATGATGTAACGTCGTTCCTTGTTGCGTTCGAAAGTCTCTTTTAATGACATTGGGATCTGCTCGTTTTGGATTTGATGGTGGGACAGGCAAGCGAGGGACAAGCCATCACGATCGGTAGAAAAGGCCGGTGACGGATGGCTGAGCCGCTCAGAACATGGCGTCCGAGACGTCCTTCTCGCGCAGCATGCGCCGTTTCCAGGTCGCAATGTTGGGAACGACGTAGGGGAGCAACCGCAGGGAGTAATAGGGAGGCAGGATGGGAATGCCAATCAGGTCGCCCATGGTGATGAGGATGAAAAGGTGCTCCATGCTGGAGCGGGTGCGCAGCGCATAGCGCGACATATCATGCGCGGCCATCCCGTACATGACCTCTTTCATCTTGTGAAAGAATCCGGATTTCTCCTTTTCCTTTCCCTTCTCTACTTCTTTGGCCTTCTCTTTTTCTTCCGGCATTTTTTCCTCTTTTGATCTTTCGATTTTGACACCGGCCACTCAGGCGCCATGGAGGTGAAATTCTTCGCTGTCCGAAAATTCGCGTTCGCGCGCCATACGACGTTTCCAGGTCTCTATGCCGGGAACCACGTAGGGCAGAATTCGAAGTGAGTAAATCGGCGGAATGATGGGGAGTCCCAGCATGTCGCCGAGCGTGACGGCCATGAAAATCGTCTCCAGGGCGCCACGCATTTCAAGCCCTTGGCGTTCAAACTCCAGCCCGGTCATACCGTAAAAGAACTCACGGATCCTGGCTCGAAGTCCGCTCAAACGCCCCGGTTCCCGCTCTCCCACGGCATCACTCACTTTCCGCTTCAACGGCTGTTCCGCGGTTTTCGCCCGCGGCAAGACCCCTTGAGGTTATGATACTACGAGGGGGATTCATTTGAAATCAGGAACTGGTGCTTGGAATTTTGACGTTTTGGCCTGTTCCGTGAGAAGCCGAAGTAAAAATCAAACGCGTCAATTAACAAAGATTTGTTTCCAATCCCAGGCTCCTCCGGGCCTCTGACTGGTGATAGCCCAGTGTTTTCTAGCCGCATTCGAAAGAACCACTTCTACCAAGCGGTGCGCCCAACGTCTGGCGCGTCACCCGCCCGGCGCGCTTGTGCTCTTTGCACTGGCCGGGTGCACGCGGGGGTTAGGCCGCCTTGTTGGCAGATGAGCGGCGTGCCTTACTTCGTTTTTTGTTGCGCTCTCCAACGGCCTGCCAGAAATCCTTCCGGGACAATCCGTCCCCTGCCTTGATACTCTGACGTGACTTCTTGAGCAAGCCTTGGAAGCGCGGCGAGCGTGCCAACATCAAACTCTCCAGGTCTTCGTTATCTACCGGGGCAAGCAGGACCGCAACAGCCCGCCCGTTCTTCGTGATGATGATAGGCCCATCTGTCCCGCATTCTTCCAAATAGGCACTCAGCTTCGCTTTTACGTCAGCCAAGGGTGCGATTCTCATAAGTCGAACTCCTCTCCGCCAACAAATAACCGGTTTCTCTCTTTGACGCCAACGGCCAACAGCATCACAATCCGCTCGATATTGTCCACTTCGTAGAACACCCGAAAGCGATTGTTCGGCCCGAATCGCAATTCCCATGTGGCTCCGAAGGGAGAAGGTTGCTGCAAGGGTTTTCGGTTGCGAGTCTCTCTTTCAGGCATGTGGGTTAACTGCTCGTCGAGCGTCTTCTGAATAAGGCGGTGGAACTTGCGTTCTATGGCGTCAAGATGACCGATGATCGCTGGGGCAAAAATGAGCTCATATCTGCGCTGATGTGGCATCAACTAGAATTATAGTCAGCATTCTGGTAATGTCAATGTTGATGCTCTTCGATGCGAGGACGCGGCCTAACGACCCGCGCGTACACCCGCTCGGATTGGGCCGTCAGGTTCCGTAGATTTGTCCGTGACACACAGGGCATTGTGACTGTTTCGACCCACTGGTTGTCGCGAATCCACAATGCTTGCCAGCCTGACAGATGAGCGCGTCATCCTCCCAGGCTTGGCCTGGGGTAGGACAGATGAGTTCAACGGACCAACGCGATTTACTACTGCCGTCGCGCTCACGCACTGCGTTGCAAGTATTAAGTGCGCGTCGAACAGGCCGTCGCCCGTGTAGATGTCGCAGCCTTGAACTGATTCATAAAAGAGTTCAACAAACTGTTTATCGGTCAGCGATCGAAGCTCCGCGACAAGATCTTGCCGTTTTGTTGGATGACTCCCAGTGCCTGCGCGGACTTTGAAAGATGAACGCGGGCCGACAGCTTCAAGCGCTGGTTAGGCGGCCCCATCACGAACTTCGTGTCGCACGATCGTCCCCCCGATGCCTGCAAAAGCGAGAAGGGTCGCGCCCGTGTACCACGCACCGACACTGAAACTACTTGACCCATACATGGCGATGACCAGCCCGCCGCTCAGAACCAAGGCCGCCATTACGGCGAACATCCGCATCCCGTAGAGAAAGACAAATGGAATATAGTGCGCTCCCAACAGGACCATCATCGCCGGATAGAACCAGTTCAAACGATACAGACCAACCGGCAGAAGGAGGGGCATCGAAAAAGGCAAGACGAACGCCACTTGCATGCCCAAGTAGCGAAGGGAGTTCTGCGCGCTCAGCGGACTCCTCCCGCCAGCAACACGGATGAGCAGCTCCGTGGTCGGGAAAATGAAAAATCCGCCCAACACCAGTGTCGTGATGGCCGCGCGGGGCGTGCTCCAGGTCGCCAGGCTCGCCGACACGAGCCACAGCACGCCGGAGACGAGCTGCCCGTAGAAGCCCCCCGCAAATCTGGTGCGATTCTCTCGCTGTGCATCGCCGATGTCCATTTCATTCAGTCTCCTTGTGCTTGATCTTGGTCCGCCCAACGTCTGCGCTCACGCGCGTGCGTCCTCGCACGTCGCGTGCAGCGCATTGTTGGGCGGATAGTCTGCATGAGCAGGACGGATGCCCTGTAGGTACGCCTTCGAAGCTTTACTTATCAGGCAGCGGGAAGAGCAACTCATTGCCGTCGGGATCATCGATCTGGATAACGTCAATGCCCCACCACGATTCCTTGCTCGGAATTGAGTGCTCGACGATCTCACGGCGAAGTTCCGCGATGCCCTCCCGGGTCAGCTCCACGAATAGGCGCGCTTTATCCTTGCGACCGGCATCCTCGCACAGAATGATCTCGCAGTCTGCACGATTGACTTGGCAGACTTTGCCCTTGCCGTCGCCTTCGTGCCAGGACTTCTTGAAGCCGAGCAGGTCCTCGTAGAAGCGCAGCGCGCGCTCTACGTCGCCAACGAAAAATACGGGTCGCGTGTACCACCGATGCGTGATCTGCTCTCCCTGGGTTTGCTTCGTCATCTTAGTTCTCCTAATCCGCCGAACGGACTGGAGCTAAGCTGCGTGGCGATGTTGTACCGCGGACGCAACGTTGATTAACTTTCTGATTTCTATCGCTGACGGATGTTGTCTTTAGATTTCTCAACTTCGGATACAATAATTGCGGCCGCGATCGCCACGTCAGCTTGAGCGACTGGTGAGGCCGCAGTTCGCGGCCGTGACTAACGAGCCCGCTCATTGGCCTTGGGGCGGCTGCCATAGCTCGACCTTGTTTCCCTCTGGATCCATGACCCAGGCAAACTTCCCATACTCGGATTCGTCAATCTTCTCGAGCACATTGCAGCCTTCTTCCTTCAAGACCTTGACCAAGGCGTGGAGGTCTTCCACTCGGTAGTTGACCATGAAGGAAGCAGAGCTCGGAGCAAAGTGATTACTTTCTTGCGGATCGATTAACCAGGCAGTTGTACCTGCAACCGGCTTGCCTTCGGCGTCGGTCCAATCGAAGGCAGCTCCGCCCCAGGCTTGGACATCGATTCCCAGGTGCCGCTTGTACCAAGCCTGCAGTGATGGAGCGTCTTTGGCCTTGAAGAAGATGCCGCCGATGCCAGTGACTCGTTTCATGT
>JAIQFV010000051.1 GCA_020073085.1 Terriglobia bacterium
CAGGTTTCCTCGCGGATCCATGTTCCTAAGGGGGTGATTTCGGGGGCAAAAAACAACTGCTAAGGGCCAAATATTACCCTTTTTTCGAATCCTCGACAACCCTTTCAGTGAGTTGCCTTGGTCCGACCCCAAACATTTGCAAAGGCCAGAACAATCGCAAGTGCGGCAACCGGTATTTGTGCTGGGCGTTTATGGAAGCGGCCCATTTTGCGGCGCGCTACTATCCCGAGGCCCGAACTTTTGTGGACCGCAAGAGTGCCGGCCGGCGGCGGGTGCTGGGACTGAAAGCGCTGGCCAGTAAGCTGTGTCGGGCCAGTTATTTTGTGATGCGCGAGGGCGTGCAGTTTGATCCGAACCGGCTGTTCGGGTCCACCGCTCGATCCAGATCCGGGAGCCGTGGGGCAAGGGTTGGAGCCGTCAGCCGTCAGGTCTGATTGGCCCCGGGTCTGGATCGAGAGCAGAACACCATCGGGCTGGGAGCCAGGTCACGGAGTCGCCCTTCTGCCGTCAGGGGAGACCAACCACAGGATCTGATCGGCCACCCCGGGTGGCCACCGCGTGGACCAGGGCTGGTACGGAATCATTTCTGGGGCTCCAAGAGGAGCCAGGGGCCGGAGAGAACCGAGAGCTGGCTGTTTCCTCAGGAAGGCCTTAATCCGGATGTGTGACTGAACGAGTCCGTGGGACTCAGAGTCGCTGACAAGAAAGAACCGGTGCGGTTGCCGGATCTGCACACCAGTCTCGATGGAGAAAAGATGGAGTGGCGTTCGAAGACCATCGACTCACTCGCGACCGGGGGAAAACACACAGAAATACTCGGCTGGGCACGGAGAGTAGTGTTGCCTCTTGACACAACTTTGAGATGTGTGACCCTAAAATCCTAAAATCTAAAATTCTCCTGAATTCTTCTATTAGGGCGAGACGGGTACGCTCGCCCGTTGGACTTGTTTCCTGTAGACCCTAAAGAAGTAGGCCGCTGCCCCAAAGAACGCCGTGGTGAAAAAAAGAACGAACCAGAAGATCTTGGCGCTGACCGGGGACCGGTCTTCGCACGCACAAAAAGCCACCATCCCAAACCAGATGATTAGCCCCGCCGGTGCACCGACAACCCCTACCGCGCCGCCCAATATCCTAAGAAAAAGTTCGCCCCTAGGCATCGCTTCAATTTGCTGAAACCACGGAGACAACATGAAAACCATGAAGCCACCAAGGCACACCACCGCCCACGATGAGTAGGAGAATAGAGCGCGAATTCTGTTAGACCTGAGCCATTTAGACATATTCAATCACCGCGCCTTACGTTGGGTCTTAGTTTTCTCATGGCACGACCTCCTCACTGGTGTGGAGCCTCTCGCCCGGTTGGGGCCAATCTGCTAGCATCAATCCGCGAGGTTACGTAGTTGCTGAACGCATCTCCAATAGCGTTGATCACCTGGTCACCCCGGATGCCAACCTCAATTCCGCCGCACAGTACTACGCAGATACTAAGGCCAACCCCGATTTCAGAATTTGACCCCTGGAAGCTCCCTCTTTGATATCCGAGAGTGACGTTCGGCTTGACGGGGCGATCGACTCTCTGGTTACCTTCCATTTGCACTTGAGTGGTTCCCTCGGATAGTCCGACCTTATAACCGCCAAGTTCAACCGCTACGCCTGCTTCCTTTACCTCAGATTTCGTGTTGCCCTCGGAACTGTTCTTGACTTCCCAGGTTCTTTTTACTACAACTTCTGGCTTGACAGGGCCAATCTTTGCTTTGAAGCCAATGCCACCCCCGCCCTCGACTTTCGCATAAAAATACTTCTTAAGGCTGCTCCACCAGGACTGCTTGTGCGCCGGCGGTGAAGGTTGGCGCGTCAGAGATTGGACAGTCGGATCGAGAGCCGCTGCCACCGGATCATGTCCGTCCGGATCGATGTAGACCAAGGGTCTGTTGTAGACATAGACATACTTATTTAACGATTGAGGGTCCGTGATATCAGCGTAAGGAAGGGCGCCTTCTGAACTCTCCCCACCACCAAACAGGAAGTCAGGGCCACCTGCAAATTCATCAGGACTGAGGAATCGACCTTGGGCAGAGGAGTAGTAACGAGCGAGGAAATAGTCCAAGCCCGTCTCAGAATCTCGTTCCTTCGAGGTAAATTTCTGCCGGATACCATCGTCGGCCGCATAGCCCATTCCTGTCGTTCGCCCGCCAATGCCTGACGAAATTTCCTCTCCGAACGGCAGGTAGTCATGTCGGGCGATGACGGCGCCGCCGGCATCCATCACCACCCGCGTGCTCCCCAGGTGATCGGCAATAATGTACTGCGTCCCTCCACTCGATGGCGTGACGCTCGAATACTCCGCCACCATCTGCCCCACCGCGTTGTACACAAACACCGTGGTCGTACCCCCGGTCGCTTTTCTTACGCGTCGTCCCTCGCCATCATAGCTGTACGTGGCCTCGCCGCCGTTGAAGCTGATCATCTTGTTCTCGGCATCGTAGACGCTGGTTCCCAGTGCCGTCGGCCATTGTGTCAGATTGCCCGCTGCATCGTAGCTGTAGTTCGCCGCCGTAATGCGGTTGTTGATTTCACTAATGGCCGGCACCTGCAGCGGCAGGTACTGCGAACTGGACCACCCCGTGTTGCGATTCCCGTACCGATCGTACCCGTAGGTCTGACTCCAGCCCGAGCTCTCGCTGATCCCCGTCAGCCGGTTCATCGGGTCGTTGTAACTATAGGATTGCGTCACGTTGAGCCCCGGGGCGCTGATCGTCTGACTCAAGATGTTCCCATTATTATTCGTCGTGCCGTAGTCGTAGCCGAAGCTCACGAGCGAACCCACACCAATGGAGAGCGGCTGAAGGCGGCTGTTGTAGGATAAGGTTTCCGTCAGACCGTTGCCCAGGGCCATCGTCTGCATGGCGCCGTGCGCGGCGTAACTGATGGTGCTCACATATGTCTCATTGCCCGATCCACTCACGCTGCTCGCCCGCCCCGCCGCATCGTAGCTGGTCGTCACTGTCCGTTGCGAAGGATACGTCTGGGAGGTCATTCCCCCCGCCAGATTATACCCGTAATACATCTTGTAGGTCTCTCCGCTGGTCGTCTGCCAACTCTCTGCGATTCGCCCCATCGCATCATAGCTCTTCAAGTCTGTAATTGAGACGCTGGAACTGATCTGAGTGACGCGGCCCTTGGAGTTGCTGACACTCGCGTCATCATACGTGTAGGTAACTCCTGGTGCTGAGTCTGAGTAGGTCTTTTTCCTGAGCCGATTCAAGGCATCATACCCCGTACTCGTGCTGCAACTGCCACCCTCCCACGTTCCATAACAGGTGACTACATTTCGGGCATCGGTGCGGGTCGTCACATTGCCGTTATCATCATATGTATAGCTGATGGTCCCGTTCTCGGGATTGGTCGCGCTGGTCAGTCGCTTCAAGGTATCGTAAGTGAACGTGCGGGTCTGCACGCCCTGCTGCACAACCGTCAAATCGTCCAGCACGTCATAAGTGTAAGTGGTTTGATAGGCGGCGCCATTGGGATCTTCAATCACCTGCGCCATCCGCCCGGCCGCATCGCTGATGCTCTTGCGGGCCTTGCCGGCCTGATCGCTCACCGTCGTCTCATTGGCATAGTAGGTGGTGGTGAGGCTGCCGGTCCAGTTTCCGTTCGTGCCTGTACTGGGCGGTTGGGCCGATCCTGAGAATGTGGCCACTTCGACCACTCGACCGAGTTCGTCGCGGGTCGTGCGGGCCCATCCATCCGTCGCCTCCCCGGTTCCATGGGTCGGATTCGACGTCAAAAAAAAGCGGGGGTCAGGTCGGGACTTTGGACAATTGTGAGTTCGCGAGTGCAAGCAGTTCCCTCAGTTGAGGATCTTTCTTTAATCGCGCTTCGAAGCGGAGGATGCCCTTGCTGACTGCCCAGGAGTCGATCGAGTCTGCCCGCTCTCCCAACTGTTTGAGGGTCATTCCGCAGTAATGGCGAGCCAAAAAGAAGACCATATCCCGCCCCCAGTCCCCGTGCCGACTGGAGAATTGGTTCCATCCTTCTCGCTTCATTTGCTCTACGACTTCCAGCACGGCACCAAACTCCAGTCTTCTTTTCAATTGTCGCAGACTCGATTGCTCGTGCTCATCGCCTTGCGCTTTGAGCGCCAAGTCTCGGACAAAGGCATCATCCCCCAACGCCACCTGCGCCTGCAACTGATCCCACGGAGTCTGGATCAGGCCCTCCCGCGCGGCCGACTCCACATACTCCCGATACGCCTCGTGGCGCTGCTCCTCCTCTCCCCCCATCCAGCCCAGCACGGCCTGAGTGGTTAACCATGCAGGGGCTGGCTCCAGGCCAATGTAGGCGCGATAGGAACTCCATCGGTAGTTCCTCAAAAACTCAATGCGATCTTTCCACACAGCAGTCGCCAGTTCCCTCCCTACTCCCACTTGATTTCGTCGCCGACTCTGTTTGTTCAACCCGAAGCGTTCGACGCGAATGGGGTTGAGGTGCACATAACGGCTCAGCTCCAACCCCCAGCGTTGCGGCTCCACGACGATGGCTTTGAATCGACCCTGCAGAAGGTGTCCCGCTCGTCGATATCGCCCATTGAACCAGCTGCTGTACCCACTATTCAACCATTGCATGGCCCGGCTGAGGTTCGCTTCCAACGTTTCCAGCAACCCATGCCAATGATTGTCCATGAGGGTGTAGACGTGCAGCTGCAGGCGATACCGCTCCGTCATTTCGCTGAGCCGTCCCAGAAATTCGCGGCGGTCCTCGTCATCACGAAAAATCGGCTGCCGCTCATTCCCTCTCGAAGTAATGTGATACCATCCCCCTTCGCACTGAATGCGTAACGGCCTGGCCATGGGAACTCCGCTTCGGGGGAAGGTTGGCTAGTAGTAGATCGTCTCCGTGCTGGGGGGTACTGACCCATTATAGCCCGTTCGCCTGGGGGAGGATCAACAAATGCGCTTCGGATTAGGTGGGAGGTTGCCGATCCACGGAATGTCCAAAGTCCCGATCTGATATACATTATTCCAAGGATGACAAGGGACATTGACCTCGCAGTAGAAGTTGCCAACTGGCGGAAGTTCGACGAACTGATGGAAGCATTGAAGGCCACGGGAAAGTTCTCCCCCGACAAGAGAGAGCGCCAGCGTCTTCACTTCGACTCTCTTCCCAATGATATGCTGCCATTCGGCCTCATTGCGGATGCGGGACGGAAAATTGCGTGGCCTCCGGAGCACGAGGTATTCATGAGCGTGATTGGCTTCAAGGAGGCATATGAAAACTCCATCACTGTCAGATTGAGCACTAATCCAATACTCGATATTAAATTGCCTACGCTGCCGGGACTGGCACTGATGAAGATCTTATCGTGGAAAGAGAAATACCCGGAGAGAAGTAAGGATGCCGAGGATCTCCTGCTGATCATGGACAATTACGAATCGGTCGGAACCTTTGACAGGTTATATGATACTGAACAGGAATTGCTCCAGGAAGAAAAGTTCGATGTAGGACTTGCAAGCATCAGGCTTCTCGGGCGTGATATGGCAAGAATGGCTGACCCTGAAACGCTAAACCGCGTCAAAGC
Source organism: Terriglobia bacterium (assembly GCA_020073085.1). Taxonomy (NCBI): domain Bacteria; kingdom Pseudomonadati; phylum Acidobacteriota; class Terriglobia; species Terriglobia bacterium. Next base: position 5,582 of record JAIQFV010000051.1, read on the forward strand.
CATCCTGGACGATGAAACAAGAGAAAATTCCCATTACAGTTTGCTCACCGATATGGCCAGAGGTCCGCTCAGTTATGGTGATAGGTTCGAACAGATTCGCCTGCAGGTGGAGAAGTTGAAGAAGGGTTTTTTAGAAAAAGCTGCTGAGTCCTAGTTTCAACCGAAATCCGGAATCGTCCCGAATCTCCGTATCTCTGCTCACAAACAGGTGACTGTTCCTAGTTATTATTCTCAAAGACCAGATCATTTTCTGGAAGAGTCCGAAAGCTCATCAGGATTGTCCCCACTTCTTCCGACGCCTGGAAGTGCTTCGTCCCGAGACCGGGGACGTGCTGGTGTTGCTGACCACTCATCTGACCTTGGGCGCCACCACCATCGCCCGCATTTACAAAGATCGCTGGCAGATCGAGTTGTTCTTCAAAGCGCTGAAGCAAAATCTCAAGGTCAAGATCTTCGTGGGGACTAGCGCCAATGCGCTGAAGATCCAGATTTGGACAGCCCTGATTGCCATTTTGATCCTCAAGTTCCTGCAGTTGAGCTCTCACTGGGGGTGGCACCTGTCGAACTTGGCGGCCCTCTTATGGCTGAACCTGTTCACGTATCGCAGCTTGTGGCACTGGATCGATCATCCCTTGGAAGCACCCCCCGGAGCGGTTTCCCTTGTCCAACAACTGGAATTCTCCTACAGCTAATTTGGACAGCAGTGAATCCTGCTTGAATCTGCCCTCAAAGATCGTCGCAACCTCGCGGTTGAAAACGTTGCCCCGAAAAAGCAGTTGGATGTTATGAAACCAACTTGAGGGTGCCCCTTTCAGCAGAAGTTAAGGCTTTATGAAAGAGTTCACTGTTCTGCTTGACATCAGGAATGCTTTGGTGGTAAGTATCGCATACCTCCCCTTCGTCCCTGAAAGAGATCCTTGTCGAGTTTAGGAGATTACTCTTCTGACCCTAGTTCTCCTCTCTCTGAGGAGGCTTTAATGTTGAGACCCCTATCTGAGGTGATCACAAGTTACCTGAAGTCTGCCATTATTAGTGGTCCAACCGTGCGAAACGCATTGACCCCCTTTTTGCAGCAGCTCCAATCGCTCCAGCGAGGTCGGATCGGTGAGTGGAAACTCAGGTTGCGAGTTTTGTGTTTCTACGCGTTCAGATTGATTCGGGGTGCCTGGAATACTGTTCGTATAGATACGACTGTGATCCAATCCCCCCTATTTGGTCGACTGGGATCTTCCCCAAAATGCGATAACCAGCACTGAGATCATCCGGAATTCTGCTCCAAGTATTCTCTGCAGAATTGCGTGATGCACGTGGATTTTTCACAATACAGCCGTTTGTGATTCGCATGGGCGAAGTCTTGGAGGCGGAATCATGAAGATTGATAATTTCCGAAGCCTGATCTTAACCCCCAGGGAGCAGCAAGTTTTTCGACTCGTTGGAGATGGCTTGACTAGCAAGGAAATCGCACAATGCCTCGAAATTAGCCAGTACACTATCCATGCCCATCGAAGAAATATTTGTCTGAAATTAGAAATCCACTCTGCGGCAGAGCTCGTTTCTTTCGCGGCCAAGAATAAAGTGTCATTGCGAAAGGGATAACGGTAACTAGTTAACTTGGTCTATTGAAATCGTTGCGGGAGGTGATAGGCTATTGGAGTTGATTCATAGATGATGCTCCTCGGAGCGACCGTTCCCGCAGACATCTTATTCGCTAATGACATCGCTGGTGATTCTCCATGACATCTGGAAGATGTTGGTTTAGTGATCGGGAATGCGTGATACTGAAACATTAAGAAAGAGCTTCGAGGCTTTTGAGCCCCTACTTCAATTAGATTTCGATCCCGTACAGTGCAATTAGAGGAGGAGGTGATTGCGTATGCCAGTTGACCAACCTGAGATGCTCGGGGCAGGTCGTGGAGAGTGCGGGGCGTGCTGGGCGTGTGGGGCCTGCGGTGCGTGTGTTTTGTGTGGACCTACACCAATTCAGCTTGCGGACTGGGCAGCTACAGACCTGCTTCTGACCCTTATTTACGTTGCAGGGTATTATGATTGACGCTTGCTTCCCCTGCCGCGATGAGGTGTGCAGGGACCGTTCCAGTCGGCGACGTCCTCATATGGCCAGAGCGAGTGTTATCGGTAGTACGGATGATCCATGTCATTGAGGCTTTGCTCCTGTGGTTTGATTGTGGAGGAAACCAGCCGTCTGGCGCCTCGTCATCGTATTCCTGCCACAATGGAAGACGCGGGATTCGTAGAAGCTGGAGATTTTCATTGTGGCAGGATGTTCCCAGAGCTGGGCGCAGTTGCTAATTTCCAGAATTTGGGTTGACAAACGACCATACTCTAAAGGCATGCGTAGAACGGTGCAGGCTGCATAGCGAGGAGCACAGAGATGTGATCCTAACGTCCCCATCCCCGCGTTCTTTGGCCCGCTGAGAGATTTACAAATAAGACATCAACGGTTTCGTACTGGGACTTTATCAACTGATTTTGGAAGCGGAGCCCAGAAAGGCGGAGGAAGAACGGTTTCTGGCAGGGTTGCCTCCAAGCTCAATTCGGGGCGGTTGTAAGACAGGCCGCAAAGTTTCTTGGCTTACACACGGATAAGTGCTTGGCTGTTAAAAGTTCCTAAAAGGCCCCTCATCGAATTCCCTCCCTTAGGCGAGGGATGCACCATGCTGTATCGTGTGTATTTCATAGGTCAGGCATACCGCCAGGATGCTGGCTGGTGATCGATGGGTGTTGCGTCCTTATTTGAAAAGAATTCTTACGAGTCGAATTTGACACCTCATTCATGACAATCGTAGGTGCGTTTTGAAATTGCCCGAATTTTGCAAATTAACGCTCTTTGGTTTCGGCTCGTCCGGCTTAGGATACTGAACCGCAAGGACCTCTACTCATATCCGCGGTCACCAAACTTCCTTGCGGATGGGACTGGGGTCAAGGGGAACGATGATGTTTCTTGACAAACACTTCTATCCTCGGCTAGCAAAAGATGTCCAAGCCCTGCATAGGACACCACGCGAAGGAGTTCTAGTTTTCCCCTTGAAATCGCAGAAGGTGCTCGGGCTCGGCCATTATGGCCTCCAGTTTGTAAATCATACAGCAAGCAGGATCTTGTCTCTCTGCACAGGTCGAAATAGCACTGACGAAATAGTTCGTGCGATCTACCCAGCAGAAAGTATCGAGATCGGGCGAAAGCAGGTAAGATCGTTTCTAATCAAAGCAAAGAAGAGCAAGTTCATTAAATTCCACCGGAACGGTGCCGAGGCAGCCACGGCACGCTTTACCGGCAGCTTCGACTACTACATTCCTTACCACATCTCTGTAGAGCTAACAGCAAGGTGCAACTTGCGGTGTCTTTATTGCTACAACGAATTTCAGGGAGTGACAGACTCGCTCTCCTTCGAGCAGCTGAAGTCCATCCTTTTGGAATGGAACCGCCTTGGCCTAATGAGCCTGGAGTTGACTGGTGGAGAACCGATATTGTCTCCACATTTCTGGGACGTCCTCGATTTTTGCTGTGGGACCTTTCAGAGAATTGGACTGCTCACCAATGGCACGCTTATTGATACTGCAGCAGCACAGCGCATGGCTCAATACAAGGATAAACTTGTCATAAGCGTGAGCCTTGATGGTTCCTCAGCAGAATATCATGATACGCACCGGGGTCCAGGTAGCTTCGACAAGGTGGTTTGCGGAATAAGAGCGCTTGTGCGAGAAGGAGTCCGCTTGCGAGTCGGCATGTGCGTCACACCGCGCAACATACAAGATCTCGACAGCACTGCAAATTTCGTCCGGTCCCTGGGAGTGAAAATTTTCTCCTATGCACCTGCGATTGCTTATGGTCGTGGCAAGCAGGAGGCATGGACCTGGGAACCCTCAAGGGCCAAAGAGATTCAAGAGTTAGAGTCTAGCGTTATCGAGCAGAACAGAGATATAATTCCAATTCTCCCAGCGGAGGAATTGAAAAGAGCCGAGAAGGATTTTGGAAGTTGCGGTATCGGAACCAAGAACGTGGCGCTCACCCCATCGGGCAAGATCAAGGCCTGTCTCTTCCTAGCGGAGGAGGAGCACGTAGGAGATTTATCGGAGGAATCACTGGAAGATGTTTTCAGAAAGCCCATCTTCAAGGCATTTGCGGAACTCAGAAATCCTTCTCCCGAACGATGCGGGGGGTGTAGGTATGTTCCCTTCTGTAAGGGGTGCTCGGTCCGAGCGCTGACTATCGTCGAAAGAGAACATCAGCTTTGTAGGTGGGCGGTTTCTTGTGGGGTGCAAAACCTCTTTCGCAAGTTTAGTAAATATGAAAATGATGGCATTGGACGAATTTTCTGATGTTGTTTCAGCGCCGTATGGGTGTGCCGTGGAGAATGTTATCGCCTTCGATGGCGTGTGCAAGCGGTTTGGGGACCATGTGGCCCTTCACAATGTGAGCTTTGCAGTGGCGCGCGGCGAAACGGTCGGCTTTATCGGTCCCAACGGTGCCGGAAAGACTACCACGATCAGAATTATTCTGGGAATTCTGGCTCCATCTGCTGGTAGTGCGAGTACGTTCGGCTGCCCTACAGATAGATTTGGTTTCGCCGAGAAGAGAAGGATCTCTTGCGTACTGGAGAATCCGGGTATCTATGATGACCTCAAAGTTCGTGATAATCTAATGCTTTATGCGCGCATTTATCGAGTCCCAAAGGCGGAGGAGAGAATTCGCAGTCTTCTCGATCTTACCGGTTTGGCAGGCAGGGGGGCAGAAAAGGCCGGGCGGCTATCTAAAGGGATGAAGCAGAAACTCGCGTTAGCGAGATGCCTTCTGTGGGATCCGGAGCTGCTGGTCTTGGATGAACCTACAGCAGGACTGGATCCATTGTTTCAGAAGGAGATTCTTGACTTGATTCGCCAATTGGGAAAGCGTGGAAAGACAGTTTTTTTCTCCTCACACCACTTGGAGGAGGTACAAGACGTCTGCTCTAAAGTCGCAATGATCGACGGAGGCATACTGCTCGCGTTTGAACCCATCGACTCTTTGCTAGCCCGATTTCAGAACATGAAAAAAAGAGTGTGCTTCGAAACAGATTTAGATAAACAAGTCTTCGAGGCGGCTATCAACGATTTTTCTCCTGTCAGTTGCGCTACGACGGATCGTAGTGTCGTAATTCTCCTCAGGGCTCCCGATCAGGCCCTGCTTCTTGACAAACTGTTGGCCGAGCGGCGGCTTACGAAGACCCATATCGAGAACCTCCCGGTAGCTTTGAACGATGTGTTCCACATCCTTGTGGAACGAAGGCAACGTGATTGGCACCAATGAATATGCGACTGCTTCAGGATTTTCAAATCATCGCAGCCAAGGAGTACAAAGAACTCGGTAGAAAATCTACTACCATGGTCACCATGGCTCTGCTTCTCATGGGGGGGATTTTCAACTTCATTGTTGTAGCAAGGTCGCTCCAGTTCTTACCGGGCGTGACCACGCTGATCGTAGATTTGTTGTTTACCCATTACGCGCTTTCAATGAATATGTTCGTGGTATTCATGCTCATTAACAACATCTTTATGAAAGAGAAATACACCAAAACTTTGGAGACTTTACTAACGACGCCGCTCTCAGCGCGTACAATCTGGTTGGGGAAGAGCTCTTTTGTGTTTATCGTGGCAATCTTGTTTTCATACGTGTCATGCGTTGTGGGATTTATTGCCTTTACCCTCAGTTCCAAGGCTTCCCCCGATATCGTGTGGCCAAGCGCTCAGGCCGTGTTTTTCGCTTTGGTTGTCTTGCCCCTGTCTTCCATAGCTATTGTTTGTTTACTAAGCGCTATCAACCTTATCTTGTGGAATGCTGCGATCTGCAATGCAGTGTTTTTTCTTGGCGGAGTGGCGTATCTCGGGGGATCATCAGCAAGAATCAGGCAACTCCGATTGACCTGGACGTCGGATTTTGTGCAGCTCTCGATAGCCACAAGTCTTATCGCACTCGCATGGTTGCTGTCGCACCTGCTTACCAATGAGAGGATCGTCGTTGGGCGCTCTTAGGCGAAGATTGAATATCGGAAGGGTGATTCTAGATGTGGGGTATATCAAGGAGTTTTTCCTACCGGACTTATTTGAACAAGAGGTTTCCGGACGCCACTCTGCCTGACCTCGTGGCTTTGGGATTTGAAACTGTGCTTTCTGGTTAGCCATACAGGAGCGGGGTCTTCCCAGTCCGAGCAAACCGTCGTGCCTGTAGGTTCTGGAGGTGTTCAATGAGAGGAAGAATGAAAAGTAGGCTTCATGGATTTCTTCGCTGGGCAGCTGTGGGGTTGATTCTGTTTGGATCAATGTGCGGAGGGGCGAAACCACTCCCAGCATCGCCGACGCCAATGGATTCACAAAACAACGCAGGTCAAGCCTTTACCAAAGAAGCTAAAAAGATAGGGATGCAAGGCGGCACTCAGAAAGCCGTTGTCATTTTGGACCAGGCCTATCAGTTGGCCATCAATGCGAAGCCCAGCGTGAAAGTCGAGGCCTTAACACAGATTGCCGACACAATGAAACAAGTGGATAAGGCCAGAGCCGCTCAGATTTATCGAGCCGGCTTTGAGGCTACACAAGAGGTTCCTTTGGATGAAGAACAATTCAACAAAGCGGAATTTCAAAGTCGCTTGGCGGTCGGGCTCGCGGACATAGATGCGGAGGCAGCCATGGAATTGGCGCGTCGCATAGATCAGCCACGACCGACAGAACAGACTGTATTCGAATCTCTTTTCGGAAAGGGAAAGACAAACTTCCGTGCTCTTGCCATCCAAAAGGTGGCTTTGAAACTTGCGGAAAAAGACCTTCCTCGTGCCATGATTCTTGTCCTCCCGACGTTAAGAGAGCGGAATTTCCCTTACCAAGCGATTCTTCCTTTAGCCGCGAAACTCAAAGCGAGCTCGCCGGACCAAGCGCAGGACCTATACAGCGAGATAGTGCAACAATTCACTGTCGAGGACCCAACTTTTTTGCAGGTCATTTCGTTTATTACTTTGGTCAGAACTCTGTCCAACCTGAACCGGAATCTGACTATACAGGCGATCGATGTTGTGTTGCAGAAGATTCCTGTTATGGAAGAGGGTTTTTCGAAAGCCCTTCAGGAAGAGTCGAAAAAGACGGGACACCCGGTGATGCCCATGCCGTTTTCGTTCGGCGCCATTGCCAAGGGGATGCTCCTGCCAGTTATGAAGAAATTGGAACCAGAGCGTGCAGCAGCGCTTGAAAAAGAGATCCTACCAGCGGTCCAAGCCGTGGACAACATGTCGGGCGGACTGTTAAGCTCGTCGCTGATGAGCCCGAACTTGGATATTGTGGAAGGCCCACAAGCACAACAAGAGAGAATGCTTGACAAGCTTGACCCACAGAAGTTGCCGGAGCGCCAACGGAGCATGATGAGTGGTGCTTTCGCGACGAGTTTGGCGGCGTCCAATCCCAAGAAGGCATCGGATTTTGTGCAGTACATCGACGATAAGAAGCAGGAAGCATTGGCCTTGGCTGCAATCGCTGGAGGTTATGCATCTCTGGACAAGGAAAAGGCCCGCAGTGTTTTGGCCGACGCCATGACGGCTGCTGAGAAGATAAGAGCCAAAGAGGATCGAGCCGTTCTTTTTACGATGCTGGCCGAAAGCGCCGCTAAGATCGAACAGGAACAAGCGCGAAATCTCTACAAGACGGCGTTTGAAAATTATGATCAGGCGTTCGAGGAGTTGGGACAGGCAGTGAGCACTGAAAAACAAAGACAAACAAATGAGAATTTGGGGATAAAGTTATCGGTCCGTTACTCGCGTGCGATTGCGGGCTACGCGAAGATCGACTTCGATGACGCCGTGGAGCGGGCCAAACGAATTCAAGATGATCACTCCAAGCTTATGACGCTAGTGGACCTTGCCACTCGCGTCCTACTGCGTGATCGGCCCATTCCGCCCATTCAATTTGTAAATTCGGTGTTTCCCATCCCGTAGATGGACTTGCCCGAATTTAGGTTGCGGTAAGGATGCCAGTTACCTGTAGCCTGTTTTTTGCTAAGACCTTATCCACCGTAACCTCCATGATTCGAGCATTGGTGTCTTTTCCAGCCTAGCAGGTTGCTGAAAAACTCGATTATTTTCCAATTGTGCATGTAACCATTTTCATCTCCATCGTATCTAAACACCAGCAGCTAAGAACAAACTCGATGGAGGATGAGAGCCATGCGTGGAGCCGATATCCAACAGAGCGTGATGTTCAGTTATCTTTCGCCGGAACAACGAGTCCCCGAAGATCATCCCTTGCGGCCGATTCGGAAAATGGTGGATGAAGCCTTGCAGGCGCTGTCGCCCCAGTTCGAGAAGCTGTACTCGTGGACCGGTCGGGCGTCGATTCCGCCGGAGAAGCTGCTGCGCGCCCTGTTGCTGCAATCGTTCTATAGTATTCGCAGTGAACGGCTCTTGATGGAACAACTGAATGGAATGCACTGGGGTCGGACCAAGCTAACTTGCTTTAAGATAAGAGAATAAGTTCCAAAACCGGGTGTTTTCGAGGCTTAACCGGCCTTTGCTTTTGACAATCGAAAAGGTACCCACCTTGATCATGTAAAAGGTACCCACCCCCTGGGGGTTTTAATTAAAGGAATGTCATGAATCAAGTGGGGCCGGGGGCCCCCACTTGATGCATCTCCTTATTCGGCCCGGCAGGGCCGGAAGTGGCAGCCACTTCGCGACTTACAGACTTTTTTGATTTCTGTTTCTTGCTCAAACTCTCCGCAAAACGGTGACTTTCCCAGTTAAACTCATGGATCGTGCTGTGATGGGTCAGCCGGTCCAGCAAAGCGGCGGTCAGGGCGGCATCTCCAAAGACCGTGGTCCACTGAGCAAAAGCCAGGTTCGAGGTCACCACCATCGACCCCTTCTCGTAGCGGTCCGAAAACACCTGGAAGAGCAGCTGCGCTCCTTCCGGGGAGAACGGGATGTAACCCACTTCGTCGAGGATCAGCAACTGATACCGCGTCAGTCGCTCCAGGGTGCGCTTCAAGTGCCGCTCCTCGCGAGCCTCCAGCAGCGTATTGACCAGATCGGCGGCGGTCTGAAACAACACCCGGTAGCCGCGCCGGCAGGCTTCCACGCCCAGCACCGTGGCGGCGTGGGTTTTGCCCGTCCCGTGCTTGCCGATCAGAATGATGTTCTCCCGTCGCGCGATGTAATGTCCTTCGGCATACTCGCGCAACTGCAGCGCTTCGAGGCCCGGCCACTTGGCCAGTTCGGTGTTTTCCAGCGTCTTGAGCACCGGGAAGCGGGCTTCGTACAATCGCCGTTCCAGTTGCCGGGCCCGGCGCTGTTCCACTTCGGTCGTGGTCAGATCCAGCAAGTAACTCTCGTAACTTTGGGCGGACTCTCGTGCGGCGCGTCCGCATTCCCGGTACTGGCGTAACATGGCCGGCAGCTTCAGCCGGTGCAGATGATCGTCCAACAACACTTCTTCGGAGGCTCGACTCATCGCGCGCCTCCTTCCAACAGCCGGTCATAGTGGGAGAGATCCCCCAACGCGATCTGCCGGTCCGTCACTCCGGGAATCAGATCGCATTCCAGCGGAGGACACTGCCATCCGGGGCTGTCTTGTCGCACCAGCAGATGTTTCACCGCTTCATACCCGTAGGTCTGAAACTGGAGCGCTTCCGCGACCGCGGATTGGATTCGTTCCGCCGGGTAACTGCCATGCAATTGCAGCACCTCCACAAACTCACGCGTGCCCCGGTTGTCCCCCAACCGCCGACGCAATTGCCCCAGCAAGGTCTCGTAGTCGGAGGGCCACTCGGCCCGCCACTGCCGAATCGGCCGCGCCGTTTCAAAGGCCCCGATGCGCTGATGAATCAGCGCCAGGTAATGCAACGCATGGATCTGCCACTTGCTGTTGCCGAACAGCCGGGCGTGATCCGCCACACATGTCTGATCGGCATAAACGCGCACACGATCGCAGCCCATCTGCGCTTCCATCCAGCGACCGACGTAGGCCGTCGGCACGGAGTAACGATTGCGATCCACCTGCACCGTGCTGTAGCGAGAGACTTTCACGGGCAACAGTTTGTGATTTTCAAACGGAGTGGCGGGAAGCGAGATCAATCGCGCCTGCTCCTCCTCATGCCGCTCCTCGATCGTGCGGCGGTCCTCGCGCCCTGCAATGGGACGCGTTCCTTGTTCCAGGCATCGTTCCAGCAGGAGCGCATTGAGTTCTTCGAAACTCTCCACTTCCGGGATCGGCACCAGAAAGTTGCGCCGGGCATAGCCAACCAATCCCTCCACTCCCCCTTTTTCCTGCCCCCGGGCGGGATTACAGAAACGCGCTTCAAAACTGTAGTAACTGCGAAACGAGATAAACCGCTGCTGTTCCCGACGCGCCTGGCCTCGCAGCACCTGTGCCACTGCCGATGTCAGATTATCGAAAACAAGAATCGGGAAAACTCCGCCAAAATAATCGAAGGCTCGTTGGTGGCCATCAAAAAACATCTCCTGGCGTTCCCACGGGTAGGCCCGGACAAACGGCTTGCCGCTGTAACGCGAGCGCATGCAAAACAGCTTCACGGTCAGCGGTTCCCCGGCCATGACCACTTGGGCGCTCCCCCAATCGACCTCGGCCTCCCGCGCCACTTCCGGATCCAGCGGAATCACCGCCGCCACTCGCCCGTCTCCCCGTTGCGCTTTGAACTCCCGCACCCACCGTCGCACCGAGGACTGCGCTCCTTCAAAGTTATACTCCTCCACCAGCCGGGTGAAAATCCGTCGGCTGGTATGGCGTTGCTTGCGGGGGGCTTGCCGGTCGGTCTCCAGCCACCCTTGGACCACCGCCGCCACGGGCTCCATCCGTGGCCTGAACCGGCTCTTTTGCCGCCGATAAAGAGGCTCCATTCCTTTCAGTACTTTACGAATCGTCTTCCGGCAATGCCCGGTCTCTCGTGCAATTTGTCGAATGCTCTTGTGGTACACCCGCGAGGCCGTCCGTATCAGTTCATACTGATCCATCCCGATCATCCTTCCTCCTCTGCTCGACGCTGCTTCCCTGAGTCGCAGGACTCTAGCAGAGGGGTGAGGGGGGGTGGGTCCCTTTTACATGATCATTTGCCCTCCAGGTGGTCCCCTTTTACGTTATCATTATCAATCAATTCCATCAGCCGTTCGTAATCGATGATCCTGTACCGTGCCTTGGGATGCTGGATTTCCACGTACCCACATTCGGGCCATTCCTCCGGATGGGCGACCACCCCGGCCCGCACCATGTTCAAATCAATATACGCCACATGGTAGCGATCTTCCCAAAAGGCGCCACCCCTCTTCTTCCGCTGATTGTACTCCTGCCCGACCCGTCCCGCCACCAACTGCATCGAGGCCGGAATGACCTCTCCACCTTCCCGGTCATCCACCAACAAATGGACGTGGTTGGAGGTGGCCATGTAATCCAGCACGCCCAACCCCAGCCGCTTGCGGGCCTCATACAACCACCCCCTCCAGGCTTGCCGGTCGCGGCCGAATTGGAGCAGAAACTGACGCTCGTGACAGCGGTGGGTCAGATGCCAGATCTTTCCAGGCAGATAGTGCCGATGGGCTCTCGCCATGGCAGGTTTCCTCGCGGATCCATGTTCCTAAGGGGGTGATTTCGGGGGCAAAAAACAACTGCTAAGGGCCAAATATTACCCTTTTTTCGAATCCTCGACAACCCTTTCAGTGAGTTGCCTTGGTCCGACCCCAAACATTTG